>NZ_KI912153.1:109558-206463 GCF_000517105.1 Fischerella sp. PCC 9605
CCTTTTTCGGAGATGTTAGCTCAGTATCCACTTGAAACGTTGTAGAAAATGACAACAGCGTATAATCACTTGCTTATCTACGTTGTAGACTTTAAAAACGACATAATCGGGGATGAAATGCTGGCAGCAAAGGAAGGGGCCATAAAGGTTGGTTTTGATTGCCCGATCCCAGCGTTCATAGGGCATATCTTTGACTGGTATCCCAGCCGAGTCTATACCGGCGTTATTTACCAGAATCGTTGGAGTCCCCAACTTGTCTTGAACTGCCTGGAACAGTTGCTCTACTTGCGCGGGTTGGCTTTGGTCGAGTTGAACAACGATCGCTTTTTGACCCGCTGCCTCGATTAATTTTTGGGTGTGTTCGGCACCCTGACGGTCTTCTAGATAGGTGACAGCGACATCTGCACCCTCACGGCAAAGGCGATCGCAGTAGCCTGTCCAATGCCGGAGTCGGAGCCGGTGATTACAGCTATTTCTTTCGCCAGTTTCCGATCTGCCATAGTGAAAATTCTCCTAGTTTATGACAAACTATTACCCCTCTTTTAGTAATGCTGATTACTAGTGCAAAAAGTAACGACGGGGCGAAAATCTGGAGTGTTATTCTCCATAGCCAGGGCGATTCGGATCTCGATAAGCAGTGGTTTGTTGGCGTTTCCTGCCAGCTAAACCAGCCAGCCCAAATAGACCAATCAATCCTAACCAGCCCCAATCAAAATCGTTATCTTCATAAATTCCTTCACGCTCAATTTCAACTTGAGCGGAAGCGGGCAGAGTTAAGGGCGCAACTATCATACTTAATGTGAGAATGCCAGCGCCAATAATTTGAGACAATCTTGAGTATTTCATAGTTAAAGTTCCTTTTGGTTTGTTAATTGCTAGCAATGAATGAACTAGTTACCAATTTGGAGAACATCAATTTCTGAAGTAACTGGGGATTCTTTGACAGTACTCATGTCCGAAACTTCTTACTCCATGCTGTGAACTATTCTTCAAATCTTCTGATAGTTTAACTAGTGATTTTTTATCTTGTTTATATCAAAAAAAGTAATCTATAATTAAGAGTTTTTCTCATAGTTAAACTACCTGCTAAATATTAATTAGCAATTATGAATTAGTGTGACCGATAATTCCTTGATGGTATAAAAAAGCCAGTTTATCCGCAGGGTCAATCCAAAATCTAAAATCCAAAATTTTTTGCTCAGTTACAATATAAAAATTACTCAGTTGCAACGGTCAGAGGTGATGGTCGTAATGCTACTTGCCAAGTCTGTCCTTTGCGTTGCACTTGCATTTGCAAATTGCTACCTACGTTACTCTTTTCCAGCAACCGCAGGACTTCATCAACCGTATTAATAGGTTGATTATTAATTTCTTGGATTGTATCTTTTACTCGTAATCCTGCTTTGTCAGCTGGAGAATCTGGAATAACTTTGACAATGAGAACTCCTCGCTCACGAATACCAAAAAAGTTGTGATTATTGTTAGGTTTTATCTCAATACCTAAGTAAGGATGTTCAACTTTTCCCTTAGTAACTAATTGCTGGGCAATTTTTAGAGCTGTGTTGATGGGAATGGCAAAGCCGAGTCCTTGAGCGGTAGGAATTACGGCGCTATTCACGCCAATGACTTCACCATGAGCATTTAGCAGTGGCCCACCGGAGTTTCCGGGGTTAATGGCGGCATCAGTTTGAATAATACCAACATGCCGAGTAGAAAGACCTAGATATTTAGCAGAACGGTCTGTACCACTGATAATGCCTGCGGTAACGGTTCTTTGGAATCCTAAAGGATTACCAATGGCGATCGCCTATTGTCCCAGTTGCACTTGGTCAGAATTTCCTAATTTCACAGATGGCAAATTGGTGGCGGGAATTTGCACAACTCCAATATCAGTTATGGAATCTGTCCCCAGCACCTTACCCTCAAAAGTACGACCATCAAGAAATGATACTGTCACTTTATCAGCATTTTTAACAACGTGAGCGTTGGTGAGAATCTGACCATTGGGATTAATAACAAAACCAGAGCCAAGACGATGCACAACTTGCTCTTGAGTTTGTGTCGGTGCATTTTCAGCAAAAAACCATTGAGAAAACGGATCGCCACACGCATCCGACACTTGAGTTTTTATGGTTCTGGCAATATTAATTTCAACCACCGCAGGTTTCACTTTTTCTACAACTGTAGCCACAAAGTTTATACCGTTAACGGTGGGCAAGAGAAAGTGCTTACTTTGATTTTCTGGCTCTTGAATCGTTTCCGAGGATATTGGAGAATAAACTCTTGAAGGATGAAGCTCTCTGGATGAACCTCTGATGTATAAACTCAATATTCCTACTCCTAGGCTAATGGCAGCTAATAGCAAATAACTAGTTGGTTTTTTCCAAATAAACTTACCTCTTGTTGGATGAATTTTGGTGGCTATAGCTTCTAACTTCCATTCTCTAATTTGTACCTGAAAATTAGAAAACTTTAAATAATAACATTTTTGGTTATTATTTTTCTCTGTTGCTTTCATGACATTTTTGACTCATCATCTATATCTCTAACTTGTGAAATGTTAATTAAAAGGTGATTTTAAAACTCATGCTTGTTCAATAAAAGAGCAGATAAGCTTGTAAATTAAATAAAAAATAACAAAATCTTAAAAGCACTTCAAATACTAGCGTTTGCTAGAAAATATTAATTTGACAATACTCAAGATAGAGGTAAAAGTATTTAAAATTTACAAAATAGAATTAATTAACAAAATTAAATTAGGAGCAATGAGATGAAAATAAGAATTGTTAGTCTTTTCGGATTCATAGCAGTTATTCCCAGCTTGGTTAGCTTAGTTCAGCCAAAGTTAGCAGTAGCTTCAAACTCAAAAACGAAAGACGTTCCGCTAGAAAGTAGAACAGTCAAAGATGACTACAAACTGTTTTTTTCAAATCGTCAAAACACTTCTTCTGAAGTATTTGGGAATGTTCAGAATTACAATGCCTTCGGTGCCTTTAGTGATGGAGATGATGGGGTATGGCGAATTAATGACGATGTGAAATTGTTAGTTAACGAACCACTAGTAGAGCGAAACAACATTCTTACTCCTCCTAGACGAGATTTTTATGAAGGTATAGGCAGATTGGAGGTGCAGACTGAACTATTTAAAGACTAATCAATCATTTTTTACAACCTTGGTAGAAAGTCAAATTGACTTTCTACCAATTTAATTTTTGCGTCTGGATGATATTTTGATGAGTCTAATTAACCTTTTGAAGGGTTAACGCAGTGTAATCCGGGCTAAGCCGTAGGGAAGTGTTTGATTAAGAGCAACATACCCACTAGAAACGCGATAATTCACAATCTTGGTATCGGCAAAAAATTCCATATCCACATCGTTCAGTGCAATTTGCAGAGTAGTTCTAGGGGGTACTCGTTGGTCAAAAACAATCAGAATTCTGCCGTCATCTTTATACACAGTTGAGTTGAGTGTGCGATCGCCTTGGATAACCTTAACGTCATTTGTGACAATACCTGCATCATAGGGGTGGGGTGAGCGTGATGAAGGACAAAGGCCCATGAGAACCTGTATACACGTTAATGTAATGGTCGTCCTCGTATGCATCAACATCAGTAATCCGAGGTGCGCTGGGGTCATACTGGACTTCTTGTGCTTGAGCAACAGACCCAATACCAGAAACACCTGTTGTAGCGATCGTGATCGCAAGAGTCGATAATCCAATCAAATTTTTCATCACAAACCTCCAAAAACATAGTGAACTTAATTAATCTGAGAAAAAGCAGATCGGTTTATAGTATGTTTACTCTGCTATTGTTCCTTCTTGCTCGGAATCGATCTTCATACATTCTGAGATTTAGATCGTTGAGAGCATAAAAATAAGGTTCTTGCCGATAGTTATAGATATCGGCACCATAAATAAAACCTGTAGTTGGTGTTGTCATGTAAGGACGATAAACACCTCTGACGCGCTCTTCATAATCGTTGTCGATCGCCAAATATTCAGTAAATTCGGGCAAATCTTCCACTTGCTGTTTAGTTAATACAGGGACATACACCCGTTTATCTTCGTAATTAATACGAGCCATCCCAACAGGCAGCAATATTTTCTTACCAAAAACCCAAAAGCCTGTATCAACGATGAAATACCGGAAATGACCTTCATCATCAATCATCATGTTGGTTACAGAACCAACCTTATCATCTTGAGCATAAACATCAAAATTTTTGATGTCATAGCCATCGAAAATTTCATTTTGATAGTTGGGATAGTATTCATCCAGTTTGTAAAGAGCCATGTTATTTCTCCAAAACGAGCGACATTAACTATTGGCTAAATGAACTGGTTATATTTTCAAGATAATTAGAGATAGTGGAAAACTGGTGGAAAAATATGAAATATAACTATGGGATGATTTTTCTCAGATCCTATTTTCTTTATTGAAAAGATTGAGAGTAATCTAGCTTAAAATTGGTAAGATTCTTCAAATTTTACCTTTAATGACGCAAAAATTATCTTCCACAAAATTCTGCATCTAATACTTAATATTCATGCCCGTAATTTAATTGCACCTTCCACAATTTTTCCGCTTCAAACCACTACCCTAGTCCCTAATCACCAGTAAAGAGTCCCTTTTACTAAGATGATTTAGTTGACGCTCCTCGCTGTATAAAGATTTGAGGTATTCATGGAACAAAGCCGTATTGGTTATGTAATCGAAAAAGGAATATATTGCTCCTAAACTCAATATGCTGCAAACAAACAGAAACCATGACATATCTTTGGCAGCAAACTTTTCCAAGCTTTTGTGTATAGATTGCCAATGAGTTTTCCAACCAGTTTTAGGTTGAAAATCGCGACAAGTGCCATGGCGAAGCGGGTATAAAGCCGACGCTACAACAGCACCATCGCCTGGACCGTAAGGATGGACAGCGCAGATAATATCGCTTTCACCGTGGTAGAACTGGCAACGTTTACAGTAATGAGCAGCAGAGACTTTCATTGTTCTCAATCTCCCCCAACTAATTCTTGCTCTACAAAGCGAACTATGATTTGAATTGAACTACCCAGAACGAGGCAAATGCCTAGATAAACCCATACCTGCAAACAGCGCTGGTGCCAAGAACGCGATCCACAGCGCTGCAAAGCCAGATGTCACAGCCTCACGCACTAATCCACTGCTAAAGATCAGGCGAGATACAAATACAAGCATTACCAATCCTCCCAAGCCGATCGCAACTTTCAGCACTTGCTTTCGGCGGGAAATTTTAGCTGGGGAGTAGCGAACATACCAATATTCAAGCGGCATTCCGATTCCCAAACCTACCGCATAACCAAAAAGTTCCCAACCTCTAGGAGAGAAACTGGTGAAAGGAAATACTGCAATTGGTGCTGAAAGACCTAGAACTAGGAAGAATTGAAATGTCCGTCCAGAGAACCAGCGCACAAGCTTGTGCCACAAACGCTGGTAAGCAACCACCAAAATCAACGCGATCGCCACGCCACCGAGTAAATCTGCCAGATAGTGTACACCAAGATACAGGCGAGCTAGCATTACTAGAAAGACAATGCATACCGAAATAACTGCCGGGATGCGACCAAACGCAGTCAATGTCCCCCACAAAGTAGTTGCAGTTACTGTGTGTCCACTAGGAAACGACGGTACTCCTGGATGTGTGCGAATAATAATCTGGGGATCGTGGGGACGCAACACAGGGAAGATAGTCCAAATTAGTACGTCTATCACTGTTGCTAAAAGCACGACTCCAAGCAAGCCATAGGCAAGCCGTCGTCCTGAAATCCAGAGTGCTAAAGCAAAGACCACGGTAACAGCCTTAGCCGTCCCAAATTGCGTGAGGATCTCAAATAGCCAATTCCATCTGACACCGAACAAGCGCTGAATGGTAATAATTGGCTCAGGACTCCAAAGTATGTCAACCGCCATTTTCCTTTGCTCGTTCAGGATTCAGAAATACTTTCAGCTTTTGCCAGAGAGAATTGGTATAAGACACTTTACTGCGGAATTGCTGAGGGATAGACCTCATCAGCAACTAGCACGGGTTTGTTGCTATATTCTGCTTCTAACTTCCGCTTCAAGTCCAAATCCCAAGTCAGGTTGTATTCCCGTTCCAGATCGGCAACAACAAACTGACGTAACACACCTGTAACTGCTACTTTCTCATCCTCAGTCACCTTTGGTTGTGGTTTGGTGTGCAAGACTAGTAAGTCTTGTCCACCTAGCAACTTGTCTTCATCCAGTGTAAAGGAGTTCACACCTGCAATATTTTCCACTTCACCTGTTACCGCCAGTCTTTTACCGTAGTATTGCTTGGGGTCTGTAGTAATTTCGCCAGGTTTCGGTGCTAGGGCCATTGATTGTGCAATAATTGCTGGTTTGTTTTCATACTCTACATACAAGTCCTGCTGTAAGTCTAAATCAAAGTCTCGCTCAATATCTGCCAGAACAAATTTGCGAACCTCACCCGTAACTTGAATGGGTGTATTTGGGTCAGTAGGAAAAGTAAATGGTTTACCTGTAGCATTTACAACTAGAATTGGTTCACTACCAAAGAATTGCCGATCGCTAATTGTGAAGGTTGATGGAGCAATTTTCCTGATCGGTTGACTTCTGACAGTTACGGTTTTACCAATCAGTTTATTTGTATTATCAGCGACTTCCTCAGTAGTGACATTATTTTCTGGCACTGCTGACTCTCGCTCTAAGTTATTGGTACAAGCTCCAAGCAGCACAGTAGAGAGTGCTAAAGCAGCCGCATTGGTTTTCCACAGTTTTTGGATCAAGCTACTATTTTGATTAGGCTTATTCATTACTAGTAAAATCTCCTTAAACTCAGTGTTGATTTTGTTCAAAATTAGTTCAATTACTCTCTTCCCGCGAAGAGATATTCTATTTTCATAAAGACCCAATCAGGTCAGCCAAAATCCACCCACTTTCCCATCTTTGAGGCTGAGTTTAGCTAATAAATCATCACCGCCATCTTTGAAAGTCAATTTCCACAAGTAAACTCGATAACCCTGCTGTCTCAGTTCTCCTAGGAAGACTGCCTCATACCCCTTCTTCATACGAGGAGCTAACTCTGCACTGACTCGCGTAAACATTTGCCGTGTAATGCCTTCTTTGAAGGCAGCATTTCCTGCAGCCACGAAATTATCGTAGTTATTTTCTTCGATAGCAGCCATAAGATTTGTGAAAGCTGTTTGCACAGATTTTTCGGGCTGATTACTCTGAGTTTGTCCTACTTGCTCTGCTATAACTGGTGCACTTTTTGTCTGAGCCAAAGCGAAAGGTGACACGGCAATAATTACTGCTACTGCAATGGCTAATCCAATCTTTCTCACTTGTTAATCTCCTTGAAGATTCCTTAAATTTAGCCAAGCATTACCCTATCTCTTCCTCAGCGATGTTGAGTATGATAATGTTTGCCCTGCCTACATTTCACCTTAACCGAGTGCCATTTGAGTACTTACCCCGAGTTAGTTCAAAAAGACCTGACCATCTCTTTGAATTCTCAATGCAGTATCACTGTTAGAAAAGTTAGCTGTTTCATCTAGAGTAATTGCCAGTACTCCTTCTGAGGAGGTAGGTATGGGTTTAGCCTGGATGAACCCTCCATCTTCACGTACCATTGTGACAGTCACAGGTGTTGGTAGATCTTGCAGGACATATTCTTCTCCACCTGCAAGAATTTGAGGTTGAGTATAGGCGATCGCTTGATAGGAAATACGAGCATTGGTATTATTTTTCAATCTCACATCTACTGTTCCTGCTGTTGGAGTAATGTTGGCGATGGCGTTTTGTCGGGTTTCTGGAGCAGGTATCGTTTGGCGATTAACAGGTAAACCCCCCGGTTCTACCAAAATCCTTGGCTGTACTACAACTCCTCCCTTCGGGTTCGCAGTCGCCTGCGGAGGGAAACCCTCCCGCAGCGCTGTCTCACCTTGTTCTCTTAATCGGAGAGTTGCAGCATTCGGTGGGCATCCCTCTGGAACCAAAACTCGATTATTGTGTGGTTCTTCGTAGAAAATGCGAGGACAGGGATTGAGTACAGAAGAGGGGGCTGCTGATGCAGCGAAGGGTATAATTGGCAGACCGATTAATAAACCGCCAAAAATACTTCCCAATAGCCCTTTCTTGCTTTTGATATTGAGATCTTGTGGATTCATAAAAGCCTACTTTCATTATATAAAAACCGACTAATTAGGAATGATGATGTTTCTATTCATTCAAAAATTGATAATCACAATCAAACAATCAATTAAATTGAAACAAAAAACTGTTGAATCACCCATATTAGTCTTGAGAAAAAGTTAAGCACCTCAACAACCAAAGGATTCGTAAAAATGGTTGTATTTTGAGCATAATTTCCAATAGTGGAAAACTGGTGAATAATTCAAGTATTTTGCAAAAGTACTACTGAAGAGATAGTGTCAATACCACTAGAAAATTTTCTCCTCTTCTTCTGATAGATAAAAAGGTAAACCTATAGACTGATGAATAACTATGTTTTGCGAGGGAAGCTAAATACAAATCTGCGTAAACAGAGTTGTAATTTTTTCAGGAGACAAAATGGCTATACAACGACGTAAACGTGCAGTTGGTACATTCCCCAACCGCCAAACCGCAGAAGAAGCGCTCTCCAGACTTAGAGATTCAGGTTTCCCTATGGATCGAGTCTCTGTATTGGCAAAGGATATAGATCGCAATGAGCAAATCGCTGGAGCTACTGTCAAAGATAAATCTGACATGAGCGATCGCGGTGATAATGAAGCTCAAGAAGGTGCTGGAATTGGTGCAGTCACAGGCACAGCTTTGGGTGGTATTGGTGGTTTACTCGTAGGCTTGGAAGCTTTAATTATTCCGGGAGTGGGGCCTTTTCTGGCAGCCGGAACTATAGCAACTACTTTGGCTGGTGCAGGTATTGGTGCAGCAGCAGGTGGTTTAGTAGGAGCGCTGACTGGTTTGGGTATTCCAGAAGAAGAAGCCAGAGCTTATGGTCAACGGGTATCCCAAGGTGAATTTTTAGTGATCGTAGATGGTAGTGAGGATGAAATTAACCGTGCTGGCTCTATTTTGAGGAATCAGGATATTCGAGATTGGGCCATATACGATGTATCTGGTGATGTGGCTTCTGCTGACATGAATGATATTGATCGGACTACACAGAGATATACAGGAACTACTACTGACGAGGGTGTAGTGGAAATTGTTGATAAGCGCAATGACCAACCTCGCTAGGCATCATTGGTGCGATCGCGTTCCAAATAAATTATGCTGCTGATTTTTGGGGCGATCGCATATCTATTGTGGAAAATCAATTTTACTCTTTGCCATTGCTTCTAAGCGAGCTGATCGCTCACTGATTTGAGTTGCAGCCAAATCGAACCCGTCTAAAGAAATGGCATTGCAATTGTTGTCCCTGCACGGTTGCCTCTTGATCGTCTACCCAGGCTTGCTGCAAACAAATGCCGTGTACGTGCAACTGGACGCTTTGATAAGGGAAGCCATAGTTTCCCTGCTGTTCCCACACAAGCTCTAAACTTTTCCCATGTCGGGTGAGGTAAAATAGGTCGAGTCGAGATTCTCCGTATCCATCTCCCGCATCAGTATATAGGGTGTAGGAATTTTGAATTTTAGATTTTGTTGGAGCCAGTGTGTTGCGGAGCCAATGCGTTGGAGGGTTTCCCTCTGCATTTTCTGCTCCCCCTGTTATCTTCACAGGTGGGTAGAGATGGAGAATGAGTTGCTGACCTTCCTCCATTGGCAATATACTTCCTGCCTTTACCAGTAATGGAATCTGTTCGAGCGGTGCTTCTAACTCAATCGTCTTTCCTCCTTCCATGATTGAATCATTCCAGAAGTTGTACCAATAGCCACTAGGCAGGAAGATCGTGCGCGATCGCTCTCCCTCTCGCATAATTGGACAGACCAGCAGCGCATCGCCTAGATAAAAAGCATCTTCTACATCCCAAAGGGAGCGATCGCTCCAATCAGACCAGAATAAAGGGCGCACGGGCGGATATCCTTTCTGAGCCGCCTCCCACGCCAAGGTATAGAAGTAAGGCATCAATCGGTAGCGTAATTGCAGGAAGCTACGGAGGATACTCAAGTAAGGCTCACCATAAGTCCAAGGGGTACGGGGAGCAACGCTAGTAGAACTGTGCGTCCGATAAAACATCAGAAACGTTGCCATCTGAAACCAACGCAGATATAGTTCTGCGGTTGGGTTGCCTTGAAAACCACCAATGTCAGGGCCACTGTAGGGAATACCTGATAGTCCCAACCCGACGACCGTCGCCACCGTCTGGCGCAACGCCTCCCAGGTAGAAACGGTATCCCCTGTCCAAGTCCAAGCATAGCGTTGCAAAGAAGCCCATCCCGAGCGCGACACAATGAAGGGACGTTGTTGGGATCGATATTGACGAATACTTTCGTAAGCGGCTTCAGCTTCTAGTAACCCGTAGACATTGTGTGCTTCACGATGATCGCCCCCTCTGCCTTCCAAACAATGCTGTGCAACTTGAGGAAGAGAGGGATCGCCCCAGGAAACGAATGTCGCCGGTTCATTCATATCATGCCAAAATCCTGCTACTCCTACATCCAGAAGATAAGCATATTGACGGCTCCACCAAGCGCGAACCTTGGGGTTAGTAAAGTCAGGAAATGCCAACGGGCCTGCCCACACTGGCGCGATCGCTAGCTCTCCAGTGGGGTAGGTACAAAAGCCATTCAGGACTTGTCCCTCTAGAAATAAATTGCTCTTACGGCTGGATTTTATGCCAGGGTTATTAATTGCAATCAATCGCACGCCTGTTTCTGCCAGTTCTCGAGTGAAACTGTCGATCTTGGGAAAGCGTTTGGGGTCAATCGTGAAGGCGCGATGCTCAACTTGGCAATCAATATCGAGATGAATAGCGCTCAACGGTAAATTATAGGTTTGAAATGCCTTCACTTCTTGGCGAACGTTTGCTTCTGTGCGGTATCCCCAGCGCGATTGGTGATAGCCTAATGCCCAGCGAGGAGGTAGCGGCGCACGACCTGTTAGCTGGGTATAGCGTTCGATCAGATGTGACGGCTCGCCAATCGTAAAGTAGTATCGGAGCGAGCCACCGGCAAAATTGGCGCTCGCCATATCTGCAAATGTAAATTCAGCGCGAAACGAGTTTTCATAAAAAATCAGGTAACTTCCCCAATCGTGCAATCCTAAGTAAACCGGAATACAGATGTATATTGGATCTGTTCCTGGAAAATACTTACCCCCAGGATCTTTGTTCCACATCTGGTAAGTTTTATGCTTTTGCAGTTCATCCTTGGCAGCGCGTAAATTTAGAGAAGATGCCCGTTCTCCTAACCCATAAATGCGTTCTTCTGAGCGCAATTGTGCTTGATGTAGCCATTTTTCCTCTTGTCGCTGGGGCGGTAGTTCTGCTCTGAGGGTTTGCCCTGCACGATCGCAAAACTTGAGGCTGCCATCTATACCAACAGTAACGCTCAAAGCCTCACTGGCGATCGCCCAGTTGTTGTCTAATTCTTCCAAGCTTGTTTCAACAGTCTGCCAATCCTGATTAGCAATTGCATAGGGAATTGGTGGAAGACCACCAAACCAGTTCACTCGTACAAAATCGGCACTCAGAAAAGAGATTTCCAACTCTGCTTGCTCGAAATAGAAGTAAGCACCTCGGTCTATTGCTTTAGCCTGAAGTAATTTTCCAGGTTGAATGACCGGATCTGAAGATGAGTCAGGAAGATATCGGCGATTGATGCGATCGCGTTTCCAAGAATAGAACAATGCGTGCGGTATATATTGTAGAAAAAACAGCGACTTGAGTACGAAATTTAATGTCAGCGATAGCTGTTTGAGGAAAGTCAAGCTCATATCAAAAAAATATCAAAATTCTTCGTAATTGTTAATTCGCGATCGCTCTAAGCATGAATTCCAGGATAAACATTGACTTTACACATTTTTGGTTATCTGTAAATTACTTCATGTGACTCAGAGTTTTAACTAACAATTACGATTTACTCAGTCATTTTTTCTAGGCTAATCATTGAGTTGCCGTCGTTCTTCTCCTCAAGGAATTAATCAATTCTCTATCTAAAGAGCGATCCATTTTTGAGCGATTCTTCATATAGTTAATTGGAATATTTACCTAAATACCAATCAATAATAAATCAACTTCTAGATAAATTTTGTTTGATAAATAAAGTCAATATTTCTTAGTGCAACGAGCGTATTGGTCTACAACAGAGCAGCCAGTAAGTAACTTAAAGACGTATGCAATTCTCCTCTCTTTATTTAACAATAACTAATCAACTGGCATCATTGGGATTCAAGCCCAAATACATTACAGAACTTGACTCAGCAACGACGGCACTGCGTGCGACTGCTAAATACCTGCATGGCAAAGAGTTGCGATCGGGGGGGTTTGCACCATCTTTGGTCGCTTCAATCACAGATGCCGTTAGCTATCTTCCCAAGCAACTTGGTAAAAATCTGTCTACTTTGTCAGGCTGGGTCAGTGCATCCTCGCCTAGTGTTATCGATGACGTGCGAGCAGAAACCATTTCTGAATGGATAGTAAACCAATATCCTCAACGCCGTTATCCTGCTGCCATGATTGGTTCTTCCAATGGCGCTGCCGTGCATCTGTGTGCAGCCCTTGGTATCCCTTGGTTGCCGCAAACGCTCCTCATATCTTTGCGACACCGTGTTGACCCTGATGAACCAAAACAAGAACTAGAGTGGGCTAAAGCACCAGCCCAACGACTGCTGGCAAAGAATCCTGACCTGTGCGTGTACCAAATGCACGACCCGAATCAGGATCGCTTAAAAGTTCCCCGTGTGACTTATTTCCGAATTAAGCGCACCCGTCTTGGCAGGAAATTCAAGCAGTTTCTCAAAGAGAATTTAGAGCCAGGGGCTACGCTATTCTTACTTGAGTGTCAATATAGTTGGTTATCAACACAAGTTGCAGATCGCCATGTCTTCCAGTTTGGTGGCAAAGGTGAATTAGCTCCAGAAGATTATTTTCAGCACAGCCAGCAGATCGCTGAGTTCCTCCGACAGAACGGATCTAAGCACCGATATTGGGAACCACCCGTCCCCGATGGTAGATTGCCAGAGTCAGAGTGGGGATTTGAAGGTTCCTTACGCGACGATGTAGAGCAATTTGCCCGCGAACATGGATATCGTATTCGTCGGATTGTTTTCGATTTTCCCCAAGATATGAGTCCATTAGTGGCTGACTTATATCGTTGGTGGTATCACCAACGCAGCTTACCCAGCGATCGCCTTTTGGTAGAATCGTTTGTTTACCTTCAGCCTTGGTGGGTGTTACGCCTCGGACTAGTGCCATTTTGGACAGTGTTCAACGATCGCATGTCAGCAAATCGGCTCAATAACTATTTGGATGCCACCAAGCCCTACAATGAAATGTACATGACTCTGTTCTCGAATGGTCTGCGAGCGCTCGGTCAGGCTTCGCTCGATGAATGGCGGTCTATTCTTAATCGCGCCCGCGATCGCGGTCAGTTTATTGGCGTGAACGAGCAGACGTATCCTGGCGACCTGGCATCATACACCCGCCACTACACCGATCTGAAGCAACTCGACGAGCGTTACCCAATGCCAGAACCGCTAACGCTACAACAACTTGATAACTTTTTAGTACAAGTAGGCGATCGCTACCCGGTTCAATGGATTGACCAGTATTGTCAGGTTTAATACTATTACTCTAGCCACTCAATTAATCCAAGAGAAGTAACTCCACCAAAAAAGTGAGCACCAATCATATTTATATTTGCTAGCATTACAAAAATATCCAGCGAACGAATGACATTTTCCGGGTTATAAACTGCTACTCCTTGCGGTTGGGCTAAAGCTTTAGATAGTACAATCGCAACTGTCTCTTCAGATCCAATAAAAGCTATTAATAACCCTACCAAGCTGACTATTAATCCAATCCGTAAAACTCGAATTACATCCTCCTTCCTGGGATGGATTTCTGGATTTGGTGCTTGTAAACGTCTAGCTAAAAGCCTGTAACGGAAAGCCCAGTAAACTCGAAAACACAGCAACAAAATGCCAATAATAGCTAAAATTATGCCGAAACCAATGCCTGGATTATTCGTTTGAGCAGTGATGTTACGGCTAAAGGAGGCAAACAATAAAGCTAAACCAGAAACACTACCGAATGCTAACTGTACCCAAAAGCTAACTCGACTTATTACGCGAAAAGTAGCGGCAAATTCTTGTTTGGTTGGTGGTTGTGAAAAAGGTTCTAAATTGTTTAACATATACACCCTTTTAGTCATTAGTTAGTCTAAAGCTGCTGCTACTTGAATAGCAAGTTTTTGAGGATTAAAGGGTTTACTGATTACACCTTTTACACCCAATTGTGTAAACTTATGTGCCTCAGTACTGCGTCCCCTAGCTGTTAGTAAAATTACAGGAATATGCTTAGTTGTCGGATTTGCTTGTAACTTTTGAAACGTGCTTGTCCCATCCATATCGGGCATCATTACATCTAAAAGGATGGCATCAGGTTGAGCAGTTTGAGCCAAGAGTAGTCCTTCACTCCCACTTTTCGCAGTCAATACCTGCCAACCCCCCATGATCTCCAAACAGGTTTGAATCAATTTACGGATGTCGTCTTCATCATCAATAACAAGGATTTGCTTGGCAGTCATCGTTATTTTCTTCCTATCTTTGAATCACCAGGTAAAAGGCGATCGCTTACTATTAAAATTTTTATAGTTTAGAAAAGCCTTAAGTTAGGAAACGAGTATATGTATCTGAAATCAAAATAATAATATTCAAGGCACCGCTGCTGTGAAGCAGCGGAGAGTGTTACTCTTTGTCAAGAAGTTACGGTTTGTAGATAAGAGATATTTAATCTACCTAATTACACTCTAAATTAGGTTTTTTATCACTACATAAAGTGTCTTGAATCTATCATTCTAGATTCCAGTAATAACTCCCTGGTATTGTTACTACAACACTTTTCAGCCGATGGAGAGCATCATGGCAAATTGCCAGAGGAGCAGTCTTACCATAAGTCTTTTTCTCTTTATCAAAGCTTACCGCAAAGGGTAGACCTGGGAAAGCATTAGACTCAGAGCGAGAGATTTCAAAGTAAGCAGATTCAGAGTTTTCCAAAACTTGACCAACTAGTTCTAAAGCCGCTCTCATATCTGTTGAATATGGGCGTTGAGGTAAATTGAACTGTTGGGATACAACCTGGTCTAAATCTGCTAGCGAGCTAAGTTGAATAGTTGCAGTACTGTACTGTGTTGTTGTTGTCATTTTATACTTTCTTGAATTCTGCTGCAACAAAGTGTTATGGTACTCATCCCTAAAGATAAGACTTAAAAGTGGAAATCTCGTGTAGAAACAGAGAATATCCAAATAAGTATCGCTAAATTTTTAGCAAACAAATCCTAAGAGATGATTTATAAAGTAAACCTTAAATTGTAGGGGAGCCAGTGCGTTGCGGTGAGTCCAGTCCCCGTCTTGGCGGTTCCCGTCACGTAGACGCGCAGCGGCTTCCCGTAAGGGTTGGGGAACTGGCGTAGACGCGCGCAGCGCGGCTTCTCGCAGAGTACCCGAAGGGAGGTTCCCTCCGTTGTAGCACCTGGCGTTGCGTTAAAGCAGCGCGTAACGCACCGTATAAAGAAAGTATTTCATGAACAACTAAGCTTTTTCTACCTAAAAAATTTTTGGACAACCCCTGCACCGCTACGGCATCCATTTCACAGCACCTGCAAGAAACGAGCGATCGCAACTAACCGTCCACACTCTCATAGCATGAATGGCTGTAATTCTCACGAAGCTTAGCTTAGAGCTTTTCTTTGTGCTATTCTAGTAAGACTTACTTTCGTAGAAATTCTGTTACAGCTTGGCTAAATTCAGCCGCTTTCTCGATGTGACACATGTGTGCACCAGGCAAAACTTTAAGCTCGGCGTTTTTGATCTCACCAGCAAGGCTTTTCACATTGTCGATTCTGATTAAGCTGTCTTCTTCAGCACCGATAACTAAAGTCGGAGATTTGATTGAACCGAGTTGCCCCCTTGTATCATGGGAAGCTACAGCCACAAATTGGCTAATCAAACCTTCTAAAGTGCCAGGATATTGAGGATTCAAAGCACTCTTGAGAACTTCCGCCAGCCGTGCTTGATCGGCGAACAATACTTCCGAAAAACAAAAACTCACTTCCCAATTAACTTGGGTTGCAAATTCCTGCCGCTCGATAGCTTCAATTTGTGACCGACAGACGAACACAGATTTCTCCGAAAACTTGGCAGCGGTAGCATATAATACGAGTCTATTGACTTTTTCGGGATAGGCTAAAGCCAACTCTTGGGCGATCGCTCCGCCCATTGACCAACCGAGAACATGAGTTTGGGAAATTTGTAAATGTTCGAGCAAAGCGGCGGCGTCATCTGCCATCAGGCGCGTTGTATAGTCGCCAGGTGTAACCTCCGAACGTCCCATGCCTCGATTGTCAAACAGGATAAGCTGGAAATTTTTTGACAGGGGTTGAATGACATTTTGCCAATTACTGATTTCTGCGCCCCAGCCCTGAATCATTAGCAAGGGGTCGCCTTTGCCGTGAATTTCATAATAAAGATTTGCCCCGTTGATATTCGCATTCATACGATTGCTACTCCTATGTTCCAAGGATGCTTAATGCGCGTCTGGTGAATGACAATTCATATCTTGATTCAGCCGTACCTATTTATTTCTAAAGTTAGAACTTCAAAGTGGAAAATTCGGGTAGAAATAGAGGATTCCCAAACAACTAACTCTTTGGTGTTTCCCAACTATACCTGCGGCGCGACTAGAGAGAATAAAAGATGCAAAAATTAACGCGCTCTTTGATAAAACGCTATGGCGTTGCTATCTTAACAGTTTTACTAGCACTACTACTTACACAGTCGCTATGGCTACTGCATAGGTTTAGCGCTTACCCGCTATTTTTTGCCGCTGTTATGGTTAGCTCTTGGTATGGTGGTTTAGAACCAGGGCTACTGGCGACTGTTCTGTCTGCTTTAGCTTGTGCCTACTTCTTTTTACCTCCACTTTATTCACTGGCTGTGATTGGGTTCAACACAATCGGGCTGGTTCAGTTTGTCTTGGTGTCACTGCTAATCAGCATACTAAATCAGATGTTGCGTTCTGCCCAACTACGAGCCGAAATTAATGCACACCAAGCACAACGCAATTACGATGGTCTGCGTCAAAGTCAGGAAAAACTGCACCAAAGCGAACAACGTTACCGTTTGTTTGTGGAAGGAGTGAAAGAATATGCAATTTTTATGCTGGATGCGAACGGATTGTTTCTCAATTGGAATATTGGAGCAGAACGCATTTTAGGCTATCAAGAAGCAGAGATTATTGGTCGGCATTTCCGGCACATTTTTACACCAGAAGCAATTGAGCGCGGACGACCTGAGCAAGTACTGAGAACAGCGGTAACTGAAGGCTTTTCCAAGGAAAATCGCTGGCACATTCGTAAAGATGGCACACATTTCTGGGCGCACTGTGTCATCATACCTTTACGAGATAAAGACGGAAATCTGCGCGGCTTCTCAAAAATTATGCAAGACCTGACTGAAAGAAAACAGGCTGAGGAAGAACGCGAGCAACTACTACTGCGCGAACAAGCCGCACGCGCAGAAGCTGAAGCCGCAAACCGCTCAAAAGATGATTTCTTGGCAATAGTCTCTCATGAATTACGCACCCCTATGACCGCAATCCTGGGATGGGTTGGAATGTTGCAAACAGGTAGGCTGGATGAGGATAGAGCAAAAGATGCGCTGGAGACGATTGAGCGCAATGCTAATTTGCAGATGCAACTAATTGAAGATCTACTTGATATTTCGCGCATTGTTCAAGGAAATCTCTCACTGAATTTTGGCAGAGTTAACTTGGTAGAAGCGATCGCCCAAGCTTTAGAAGTTGTACAACCAGTGGCAGATGCTAAATCTATTCAAATTGAATCGGCGCTTGATACCTCGCTAGAACCGATTTGGGGTGACTCAGACCGCTTGCAACAAGTCGTATTAAATCTGCTTTCCAATGCAATTAAGTTTACACCCGACGGCGGACGGGTTGAGGTGGGGTTGTCAGTAGTGGGCAATGGGCAAGGGGCATCGGGCATCAGTAAGAAAACCAATTCCCAATCCCCTATTCCCTATGCCCAAATAACTGTCTGCGACACAGGTAAGGGTATCAGTCCTGAATTTCTGCCGTATGTTTTTGACCGCTTTCGTCAGGCAGACAGCACGAGTACTCGGTCAAATAAAGGGTTAGGTTTAGGACTGGCGATCGCCCGTCATTTAGTAGAATTACACGGCGGCAGTATCGGTGTAGAGAGCGAGGGAATAGGGCAAGGAGCAACCTTTACAGTCAAGCTGCCGTTCACAGCCATTCCCCCGTCAGAAGATGCTCAGACAAACAATACAGACCAGATGCAACTGTCAACATTTAGGGAAGATACAGCACCATCAGACAATCCTCCAAAACTTGACGGCTTACGCCTGCTGATTGTGGACGACGAAGCGGACACGCGGAAGTGGATTAGCATGGTACTGCAAGAGTGCGGAGCAGAAGTAATTGCCGTTGGCTCAACAGGTGAAGCACTAGCAGCGCTCGAACAATTTAAACCAGATGTGTTAGTCAGTGATATCAGTATGCCAGATGAGGACGGCTACACGCTTATCCGTAAAATTAGGGGGCTTGAACTGGAAATGGGTGGACGCATTCCCGCAGTTGCACTGACGGGATATGCGAGGGTAGAAGATTACAGACAAGCTATTGCAGCAGGTTTCCAGCTACACGTCGCTAAACCAGTCAGAGCAGCCGAGTTGGTTGCAGTCGTTGCCAGCCTTGGCAAGATGTCTGGAAAACTTTGAGCAATTCTCTTGGCACATATCGAGGTCGATTATTGTAACCGTTTAGAACCAGCAAAAGCAATTTCCGTATGACAACATGATTCTCGCGATCGCACTCAAATCGTTACAAAAACTACTCCAAAAGATAGTGGAGAACTATCAGCACAGTTGCCAACGTGAAAGAGTCGTGGGATTGGAGAAAAAATTCAATTACCCGCTTTATGCTCATGAATTTAGGGTATCGGATGACGAAGCGTAACCACACTCAACAGAGGAATGTTTTGAAGAGAGAGGCTAACTATGTTTTTAAGAACCTGGCGCTTCATTACGATCATCCTTACCGCACTCACGATGGGGATGGCATTCTGCCACACGTTGGAACTGCCAGCCAAGATGAGTTACAATGGGGCGCTCTGGACAACAGTCAACCAAAGCCTTTATAGGCAGTTCGGCTCATTCCCTGGCATATTCAGCGAAGTTGGCGCAATCGTCGCTGCGATTTTTCTGACGTTCCTTGTCCGCAAACGCCGACCCGCTTTCTACTGGACGTTGACCGGAGCAATATTTCTAGCGTTAGCCCTCGTGGTCTGGTTTATGTTTGTTGCACCTATGAATGCAGAGTTTGCTCAATGGACTGTTGATTCCATTCCAGCAGACTGGACACGGGTGCGTAACCAGTGGGAATATTCGCACGCATCTCGATTTGTTCTTCAGTTGATTGGAATGAGTACACTGTTGCTCTCTGTACTCGTTGAAACTCCGACAAATCGTTTCCGCGATCGCGTCACCCCTGAAATTACACAACTAACCAAAGGTTGAGGCCAAATGAGCAATTTTGGCAACATGCTCAATGCTCCACAACTTTTCCACTTTTTAGAGATATCTTCAAACTAGAAGCAGTTCAATAACTGAACTAGCGTTCAACAACTTAACCTCAACATCCTTGTTTAACTAACTTTTAGGTGTTGCACATTTGAAATGATTTAGAAAGAAAAATACAGCATTAAATCATTTTTTGATTGTGTAATGCCTATTTCTTCTCATTAAGTTGGGAAAACTCAGAGGTTATTTGCTTTTGCTGAGTTTCTACGTTTGTTGTTTTCAAATTATCTTTTTACTTTTTCTTGGGTAAACCTGTCTAAAATCTAACCCCACATTTGGAGGATATTTTCAATGTTTAGGTTCTTACGTTGGTCATCAGGTAGCGCTGCTTTACTCTCTGTTACTATGACAGTCAGTGCGATCGCTCCTGTAGTGATTTCTGCTCCCGCCGTTGCTCAAACGACTTCTCCATCTCCAAGTCCTGGTGCAGAGGTCAACTTTTCTGATGTTGCAGATGATTTTTGGGCACGACCATTTATTCAAGCTCTAGCTCAGAGAAACATCATTACAGGCTTTCCCAATGGGACTTTTAGACCACAGCAGCCTGTAGAACGTGCAGAATTTGCTGCAATGATTGCCAAAGCTTTTGAGCAGGAGCAAGTTCGACAGTTAGCTGAACCTGGATTTAGAGATGTTCCTGATGATTACTGGGCGGCTTCTGAAATAGAAGAAGCCTTTCAAACAGGATTTATGGTAGGCTACGGCGGCACATTGTTTCTCCCAGAGCAACCCATTCCCAGAGCGCAAGCGATAACTGCTTTAGCAAATGGTTTGCGTTTATCTGCTGATGGTACGCCGGCAGAGATTCTTAGAGGTTACTACCAAGATGCTGGATGGATACCTGCCTATGCCATCAATCCTATAGCGGCTGCCACACAAGCAAATATTGTGGTCAACTACCCAAATATACGAACTCTCAATCCGCTCCAAAATCTCACCCGTGCGGAAGCAGCAGCACTTTTGTATCAAGCCTTGGTACGGCAAGGAAAACTAGAACCACTTGCTAACAATGTTGCGGCTACTAATTATATTGTGGGTCGCAATAATGCGGTCAGCCAAACCACTTCCACGACTACATCTACCTCAGATAATCGTGGTTCCACTAGCACAACCACTTCAACAACTACAGCTACCTCAGATACTCGTGATTCAACTAACACAACCACTTCAACGACTTCCACAACAGAGCCTGGTGACATTTATGCTCTGTCTACATTGAACTTTACAACATTGAGTTCTGCATTGAAAACAGCAGGTTTAGCAGACACTCTCAAAGGCAAAGGCCCTTATACAGTTTTCGCTCCAACCGATGAAGCGTTTGCTGCTTTACCTAAAGAGACTCTGAATCAATTGTTACAACCTGAGAATCGAGAAACGCTGGCTAGGATATTGAGATACCATGTGGTGTCTGGTGAACTCACTAGCAATGAACTCAAGCGTGGAGAATTGAAAACGCTCGCCGAAAGACCTGTCAATATTCAAATTAATCCTGGTACTAATCAACAAATCGCGGTGAACGATGCCAGTGTGACTCAGCCGAATATCCAAGCAAGTAACGGCGTTATCCATGCGATTAATGAAGTTTTAATACCACCTGACATCAACCTGAGTCAGTTAGAGAAGTAACTGCACTGTGTTTGGTTGGATTGCTTGGCAACACCTTATTTCTTCATGTTGGGAGTTTGTCTATGAATAGTATTTGGTTACAGCGACTTTCTGCGTCGCTGATTTTCTCCATTATTGCAATGCGAGTAAGTGGATTATCTGCACAAGCACAAACTGTACCGACTCCCGGTACAATTTCAACTACTGCTGCTGATTTGATTCCTAAACCAGCAAAGCCTGCTTCTAAAACCTCTGCCGCTGAGGTGGCGCAAGTAGATGTTGATCCAGGTCAAGCTACTCGTGGTGGCTCCAGCTATATCGGAATTGCTGGTAACGTTGGTCTAGGTGGTGACTCAGCTCTAAGTGAAGGTAGCTTCATGGTGATTAGCAAAATTGGGCTGACACGTACCATATCTGTACGACCGTCTGTGGCGATCGCAGACGACCCTGTTGTTCTGGTTCCTCTCACTTATGACTTTAACTTTCGGACAGCGGACGCCTTTGAAGAAACATTCTCTCTAGCACCATATGTCGGAGCGGGTGTAGCGATTGAATAGCGCGATGATGCAGAAGTTGGCTTGCTGTTATCTGGTGGTTTAGATGTGCCTTTAAACGACAACTTCACGGCAACAGCAGGGGTGAATGCGGCGTTTTTAGATGAAACGGATGTGGGACTGATGATAGGAGTTGGCTACAACTTCACTGGATTGTAACAACCTAATCATTTGGGATAAAAAGTTTTTCCCTTTTGGTGGAAAATTATAGATTTCTGATTCCCATAACCCAAAAACAAACTGTTGAGCAAACTTTAAAAATTATTCCCCCAGCTAGAGACAAAACTCTCCTGTAATGCAATTCCGGGTTAGCGATAGGAGGATATTATGCGTCAACTGATTGTCCAAGTACCGCGCGGACAGGGAAAAGAGGTTCTTGACATTGCTCAGTCTCTTCAGGGGGTGAATCTTGCTCAGTTGGAGGCAAAAGGCAGTGAGGAATTTAGTGACTTGGTGCTGATTTACGTGTCCAATCGACAAGTAGAGGAACTGTTTGCAAAACTCGAAGACTTACCTAATGTAAACATCACGCTGCTACCAACGGGAGTTATAACTCTGCACCCTCCAGTGAAGGAAGTACCCCAGCAAGTAGTGAATGTGGAAGAACGCAGCCCGATAGAGATTTTTCTCGGTGGTCTGCAAAGTGTTGGCTCTTGGCGGGGTTTTCTGGGGTATGCAGCTTCTTCGGGTTTTGTCGTCTGGATTGGCTTGTATACAAACACAAGTTATCTGCTGGTAGCAGCGATGCTGATTGCGCCATTTGCAGGCCCGGCAATGAATGTCGCAATTGCAACCGCAAGAGGCGATCGCCAACTCCTCTGGCGTAGTATAGTACGTTATTTTGCGGCATTGGCGGTGACAATCGCAGTTGCAGGAGCTTTGAGTTTAATTTTACGGCAGGATATTGCCACTAGCCTGATGATTGACCGCAGCCAAGTTTCCTCGGTAGCTGTATTATTGCCTTTGGCAGCTGGGGCGGCGGGAGCGTTAAACCTGGTTCAATCAGATCGCAGTAGTTTGGTATCTGGAGCAGCAACCGGAATGCTGGTTGCTGCTTCTTTGGCTCCACCAGCCGGAATTGTCGGTATGGCAGGTGCGATGGGTAGGTGGGATTTAGTGATTGATGCCTTGTTTCTCCTGTTTCTGCAATTGGCAGGAATTAATTTAACGGCGGCGTTGTTGTTCCGGCTGTTTGGTTTGTCTGCACGAGGGGCACGTTATACAAGGGGTAAACCTTGGGTGTTTCCTGTGGCGTTGGCGTTCACTGTGGCAGTATTGGCTGGCTTGCTAACTTGGCAGTTTGTCAATCCCCCAAATTTGCAACGCTCCTCTCTTGCTCAAAGAGCTAATGCAGAAATTGCCAATGTGGTTAATGAAAATCGTTTGGTTGAACTGGTAGAGGCGAATGTTCGCTTTACCCGTGCCAATATCAAAGGTCAGAATACATTGCTTGGTGTGGTTTACGTTCAACGTCGAGCAGGTATCACTAGACCCTCCGAGGAAATTCGCTCCAGTCTGACTCAAGCGATACAAACTCATCTACTGCAACAAGGCTTTAATGTGACACCTCTGGTTGATGTTAGCGTGCTTGAGGCTCCACGGCAAAGTGAGGGATGAGATATGAAAAGTATAAAAATAAACTTATTGATTTTGGCATTGGTAGCAGCTGCGAGCGTGATTTTGATCTCAACAACTGCTCTAGCACAAACTGATGTCAACATCAATAACAATAATATCATCCGGTTTGGGGATGATGCGATCGTGCCTCCTAAACAGGTTGTGGAAAATGTCCACGCGATCGGCGGTGATGTGATGATTCAAGAAGGAGCAAGAGTTACCCAAACTGCGATCGCTGTTGACGGAGACGTGATTTTAGAAAAGGGTGCTCGTGTTGATGGTGATGCTTACGCAGTGGGAGGAGAAATTATCATAGAACCGGGAGCTACTATTGGCGGTGCTTCAGGCACAGTCTTAGAGAATGGTAGATGGGGGATGTATGGTAGGACGAGGGGAACTAGGAGCTTTACCGTTCGCTATCTATTAAATAGCGCTTTTCATCTTTTCAACGTACTGATCGGAACTATTATTGGTGTTTTAATCTTAGTTTGGCGACCAAATTTTTTGCTCAACTTGGCAGCGACTATTAATCAATATCCCCTACAAAGTGTGTTATGGGGTTTAGGTGGATTGTTTGCTGTCATTTTACTAGCAGTAAGCTTAATTGGAATACCGTTATTACCCCTAGTTGGTTTAGTAGTTGCCGTTACAGTTATACTTGGAACTCTTGGAGTTACTCTTTGGGTTGGGCAAAGAGCTTCCACTTCTGCGGAGCGATCGCCCATGCAATAATTTCTCATTGGTGTGCTGATTTTAACTTTAATCGGTTTGATTCCGGTACTGGGAGGGCTGGTGTTGTCAGTAGTGAATATTTTTGGCTTTGGTGCATTACTGCTATGGTTGTTCAATAAAAGGCGTTTGGCGTAGCTGTGCCGCAGGCATTCGTAAATCTGGGACTAACACCAGTTTTACAACATAAGTATTTTGGCTGTATTACTCAATAATCCACCAGTTTTCCACTTTTTATAGATATATTTAACAAATTAGAAGCAGTTGAGTAATTTTACTGAGGTTTATCAAATTAACCTCAATACTGTTTTTCACCAGTTGCTAGTTGTTACACACTTAATAGGCAGAAACATAGTTTTTCTGTCAAAGTTTTAGCTTCAGGATAAATGCTCTCATGGTAAAAATTATCCAGAATAATTGCAATTCTTTTCCAAAGTTTGGGAAAGATGCTCCTTGGTTGTGGCGTCCAAATTTCCAAGATATAAATTCAGATCTGTTGGCTGTTTGTCTGCTAGAAGATGAATTAAATAAACGCTACACAATGCTTAAAAGTGTAAAGGTTTTAAATATTGACAACTACAACAGTATAGCCGCTGAACCAATACCTCATATTGCTGTAGTATTCAAAAATAGTAATGATTTAATAGGAGATAAAGAGCTTAAATCCCTATTTGAATCTACTTGTCAGCGGATAGTTGCAATGGGTAAGGCTGTCGGAATCTACTTAGTTTTTGGTCTGATCTAGAGCCTCGTTGAAACTAGAGTTGATGTCACTCACAATGAGCGATCGCAGAGTCAATGCTATTACTATTGCTGTACAGAAAACAATAAACAGGTGTATTTATGACTGTAACGACAGAGGAGAAACTTAAAACTATAGTCATGGATAAACTTTGGTGGGACAAGCGTGTGAACGCAGCTGAAGTTAATGTAATAGTTAAGAATGGCAAAATAACCCTCAAAGGTAAAGTGTCAAACTACAGAGCAAAACGTATCGCCGAGGACGATGTGAAAGAAGTTGCAGGAAAAATTGAGATAGATAATCAACTACAGGTGCATTATCCACCGATGACTACTCTCCCTACAGATGAAGAAATCGCATCAAATGTGACGAATGCTCTGACTGAGAATCCTGAAATTGATGCTAGTAAGATTAATGTCAGCGTTATTGGGGGTTTTCTAATTCTCCAAGGCATAGTAGATGCTTTTTGGAAGAAATTTCAGGCACAAAAAATTGCCTACGGGATCGCTGGGGTTATTGATGTTGTTAATGAACTAGCGGTTGTACCTACTAAGGAAGCTCAAGATGAGGAGATTGCAAAATGTATTGGGAATGCCTTGGAAAACAACATGGATGTAGAAACTGGGGATGTAAACGTAATAGTAGAGAATGGTAGAGTTTCCCTGACAGGTTTTGTTTCTAATTGGGCAGCGTGGCGAGCAGTGCATAACATAGTTTCCTGTACCACAGGAGTCATTATGGTAGTAGATAAGCTTGTGATTCGACAGATAATTGAATAGACACTCTAACCTTAAACAGAGTATATTGTTAATTGGTTTTTCTACGATTGATTTCCAAGACCAGAATTATCAATTTATCCTTGCTTCAATACTGCCTTGATTGTTCGCCAGTTGATTAGAAAGCCACCCTGCAAATTGTGCTTCATATTCATTAGCCTCTTTTTCCAGTTTATTCTTTTCGTACCTCTGACCAGCCTTTTTAAACTCTCTAAAATAATAGTATCCAAACTTATCTGCCCCACCTAATTGCTCACACTGCCTAGAGTGTGTAAGCTCATGAGCTAACAGTTTAAGCTGATAAAAATCATCCAGTTTGTATGAATCTTTAACATAAATACGTTTGCAATAGGTTTGAGCAATAGAATCAACCTGACCAATATCTATTTTGAAATCAGCATACAACCAATCATCCATCAATTGAGCATTATAGACGATTGCAACACGGTCAACTAAATCTCCAAAATAGGTTCGCAAATATCGCTTCTGTGTCTTGTCTAAGTATTGACTAGTAGCATTGCTAGTACGCATCCATCGATCTGCTGCTGGATATGCTATTGCACCTGCCTGACCCCATGCTTCTTCAGTAAGCTCCTTGATATACGAATGACAATTAATGTCTGCCCAATTACAGGTTTTAGCATAAAATGATTGAAGCTTTAAACCCTCAAAACCTACTATATTTAATGCTATTAAAATGCTAATTAAACTTAAGTGAATGATTTTTTCATAACATTGTGATTGATTTGTTTTAAACCTTGTGTAAACCTCCTATTTAGAACTGAAAGCCTTAGCTGAACTAAGGCTTTCTTTTGGTTATTGACATATTTAAAACTTGCAGTATTGTTTCCAAACTATGGAAACATCCCAAGAGTCAATTTCTAGAATAATGAAGAAGCGCTAATCTCTATAGTCAACACGGACTGTACTAGGTTCACGATAAGCAGTAGGCTCTTGGCGACGGCTTTTTCCAGCCAAACCAAATAAACCAACCAAACCAATTAATCCCAGCCAACCCCAATCGAAATCATCATCTTCATAAATTCCTATCTGCTCATATGGTTCTACAACTCCAGGTTCAACTTGAGCCGTAGCAGGAAGAGTTAAGGGCATAATTGCCGTGGAAAATGTGAGAGTGGCAACTCCAATCATTTTGAAAAAATTAGCACGTAGCATGGTTAAATTTCCCTATCATTTGTGAAGTAATATCGAAGCCAAATCGCACTTACCTAAAACTACAGAATGTGTGATTTAAGAATTCGTCACCTATTTTTATCTACAATCGGACGACCTTCGGTATCCACATCTAGCTCTTCTCGACGAACCTGTTCTTGTGAACTAACTATTTCTTGCTCTACTTGTTTCTTGATTCTGACTTCTTCACGCACGACGGCTTCTTTATGAATATCAGGCTTCTCTTCGTAGATATCCATATGTGCGACTTCTCCAGAGCGGAAAGTAGCTTCCCCAGGAGAAACAGGTTTGCCAGTGTTTTCTGGAGTCACTCGCTCAATCACGACTCGCTCTTTTTATACTGGTACTGAAACTCGTTCTGTTTCTGTTTCAACGTGTTTACCAATTGTTACTTCTCCAGCCTTATGGCGGGTTTTATTAGCAACCAGCCGTTCTTCGTACAGTTTGAGCGTTTGATGATCCCGCTCATTCATCTCGTACAGAGCCGGTTCTTGTTGGTAGGTGTATGCATTGCGATCATAATCAACGTTTCTAGCTGCAACCGGAGTAGCCTCTGTTTGAGGAGCTTTGTAAGGTGTGGGTGCTACAGGTGCATCTAAAGGAGCCGATGCCTCTAAAGGTGTTGATGCCTCTAAAGGTTCAGTGCGATAAACTTCCCGCACTCGCTCTTCATAATCGTAATCAATTCTCAAGTCTTCGCTGAATTCAGGCAAATCTTCTGCTTGCTCTTTGGTGAACCCTACGGCATAAACGCGGCGATCGCCTTGATCAATTCGGGTACGGCCTACTGGTAGTAATACTTGTTTTCCGAAGATCCAAAAACCAGTATCAATGACCAAATACCGAAAATGACCTGACTCGTCAACTAATATATTTTTAATAGTGCCGACTTTTTCATTATCTCTATCTGAATAGACATCATAACTCTTGATGTCATCACCACCAAAAGAGTGTTGGTAGTTTGAGTCAAATTCCTCAAGTTTGTAAAGAACCATTTTGCAATTCTTCCTGTATTCTAGTCAACTTAATATCTATCGCACCTTCCAAGTGTCAAGCTCAGCTATACAATTAGCTTTTTGCATTCAAGCTAAATCATTTTTACTCACACAAGGGTGGACAAGGCTCGTCACAGGAGAGTTTGGAGCCACTTCTACTATTAAAGCTCTTCGATTTTGATTTACCTTAAAACCAATCTTACTTTGGTTGGTTGCCTGTCAATATCAGGAGTTAACTCAACTAGACGAACACCTAAAGATGGATGCTCCACTTGAAAGGTGGAAGATATAAGTTTAAGTTAGCTAGCAAAAGTGGAAAACTTGTGGAAATTAGGAAATTTCATAAAAAGTACCACTTAAGAAATAGGCTTTAAGCTCGACTATAAATTGCAGAGCCAAGCAAGGTCAGTATCCAATACTTTTCGGTTAATACCAATTCTTCGTGAAGTTGTATAGAATTTTACCCCTCCCCAACCCTCCCCTTACCAAGGGGAAGGGGGGCCCCACTCTGTGGGGATAAGGGGCAGGTGCGCGTTAGCGCGGGTGGGGTTTTTATATGCATCTTCATATTGAATTGGTATAAGACCAAAAACAGGTAGATTGAGAGTTGTACTTAAAACACACGCGGCTAATGCAACTCAAAGAATTTTCGCTGGAATCACTTTTAATAGAATCGGGAGAAGTGCTAAAAGCGATAGAAACAGCGATACCAGCAGAAGCCATTGAGCAAGTATTAGGGCAAACAGACAGTAGAGAGATACGCAAGCGGAAACTGCCATCACACTTAGTGGTCTGTATGGTGATTGCGATGAGTATATGGTCATCGGATTCAATGCGAACAGTCTTAAAAAATCTGGTTAAAGGGCTAAGAATGCAGTGGCTAAAATTAGGGCAGTATTGGCGTGTACCAAGCCCATCATCAATCACCGAAGCAAGGCGAAGAACGAGAAAAAGCTTTGGTGCAGCAAGTTATTACTGAAGGTACTAATTCCTTATTTGGAATTGATCCAGGCAGTACCAACATTACTTTAACAGATGATTCTGAAAACCAGACAACTCATGCTAGGGTAACGTTTTTTATATTGGGTTCAAGTGAAAACTCAATTCAACTAAGAAAGCGATTGCTGGAATTAGCGAATAATAAAATTACTAAGCATCTTCTCAATTATGGAATTAAATTTAAAATGCAAGAACCAACTATCTATGTAGAATCGCCTGTCACGCTCTGAAGCGATGGACAAATAAACCGGAGTAATTCTAGAAAACTTTTAAAACACCAAAGAGCATCACAGCTAGGTAAGCAAAATAGACTCCGTTGAGTGCGAGTACTTCCCAAAACTGGAAACTGTTTTTGTCAGAACCCCAATAAATAAAGGCAGCATATACTATCCCTAGCAATGCCACAAAAGCTAAATTAACGGAAAATATCAATAAGTTGTCTATAAGCAAATTTACCAGTGCCAGTGGAAAGAAAGCCAGTGTCATGGTAACTGTATTGTCGGCAATGACGTTTGTGGTAGCAGCCGTGACTTGACCGCTACGCGCTACACTCCAGGTAGCAAATATTTCTGGTGCAATACTCATGCTAGACGTGATGAACAGTCCACCTATCAGCTTGGAAATTCCTAATAAAGTAACAATATTTTCTGTTGCTGTTACTGTTAAATAAGCACCTAAAGCTAACAAGAGAACACCTAAAATGGCAACAATAATCTCTTTTTTATTCCATCGTACGACTTGACCATCCTGGCGATCGCGCATTATTGCTTGTGCTACATAAACTAAGTAAGCTGCAAACATAATCCAACCGTCAATAGGTTGGAGTCCCCGCCAAGGCTGAGGAAGAGTTAGTACGGCTGCCAATGCGATAATTGCTAGATAAGGCAAGGCTTGTACATATAAAGCCTCTGGTTTAACCTGCATTGAATGTTGACGGCGGCGACTGGACTCAGAAGAGTTTTTGGTACGTTTGCGAGAGGCTATGTATGCAACAGTAACAATTGCCGGCACAGAAATAATATTTGAACCGAGTAAATTGCCCAGTCCAATATCTTTCAAACCGCGAACAGCGCTGGCAACGTTAGTACCTACTTCTGGGCTGGCAGTGGCAAGAGCAATAAAAGCAGCGCCTGCGGCTTCTGATAAACCCCATTGTTGTCGCACTTTTTTGAGCGGTTCAGCTAGTTTGTCTGCTCCCCAGTGCGCCCCCCATGCAGCAGCAGCCAGAACCAACACCCAGAAAAATAATTTCATATCAAAGAAGCAAGGGAAAAAGGCAGCACGCCGAAGCGATCGCATACAGCTAAACCAAATACTATAAGACCAATGAGGAGAAAAACTACATCCCCAAGGTCTAACTTTCCTAATCCACTATTACGTCCCCTCAAAAACCCTCGCATCTCTAATGCTGACATCAGTGTCGGACCACGTCTAAGAACCGCGAACAAAACCGGGAGAGAAATCTTCATCGAATTCCAGATGAAGCGGAAGAAGTGCCTCGGATCTAAGTCAACACCTTTCATCTTCATGGCATCAGCAATCCGGAAAGCTTCGCTGAGGGTAGTGTATAGTAGTCGGTACGACAATCCAACAGCAAAGGCAACCACTCCAGGGAGACGCAAAGAACGCAAACCTCTGGTCAATTCATCCGCGTCCATTGTCGAAAGTAAAGAAATGCTGATGATGATTGAGGCTGTCCATGCCAATACGAGACGCAGTTCGGCGGTGGCTGCTTCCAAGGCTTTGCTAAAGTCCCCTGCCAATAAATCAGCACCTGCTGGAACGAGAATTAGAGTAATAAAGGTCGGGATGTGAATTGCCCATAGCAAAGCTATCCACTTCCAGGGAGTGCGCGACATTGCAGCTAGGATCAGTCCCAAAATAGTTGCCACCATCAGCCATTCCCAGTTTGGGGCTAAAAACAGGTATAAAAACAGCAAAAAGAACAACACAATCTTCACACGCGGATCGCGGCGGTGAATAACCGTGTCTTTATCTTGGTAAAGGACAGGTACGCGAGAGGAAGTCACTTAATTAGTCTCCTTTGGCTAAGAACAACATTTCACAAATTTGTAGCGAATAAAATTCAGGAAAACTCTGCGTACCTCCGCGCTTCCTTTGCGCCCCTCTGCGTTTAAAAACGCTACGATTTTACGCAAAGCTGTACTAAGAACAACAAAGCTTTGAAACAAGTTCCTCACACGTCAACGCATCGACGCCAAGGTGTTGAGCCAGTTGAGCAACGCGCGGTAGATGTACGTGCAACTCTTGCAGCCGATCCCAATTATCCTGGGCGAACACGTTCCTGACTGAACCTTGCAGTACTACTCTTCCCTGGTTTAAAACCGTTACCGTGTCAGCAGTTTCACAAACAAAATCAACGTTGTTACTGACCAGTAACACTGCTTTTCCTTTCTGTGTCAGACGTGAGAGCAACTTGGCAATTTTTTGGCGTGATGATGCACCCAAACCAACTGTGGGTTCATCGAGAATAAGCACCTTTGGGTCTACGACGAGTGCTGCGGCGATGGTAACGAGTTTACGCTGACCGCGTGGTAGTAGGGTCGGATCGGAATCAAGCAAATTCTCCTCAATTCCCACCAATTCGCAGATTTGGGATACCTTTTCCTCGATATAGTTGTCGTCGTAGCGTTTCTGCCGTGAGAACAAACCATTATTTTTATGCTGACGCTGCTTAAGCGGGAAAGCTATCTCATCCTTAACTGTTCGCTCACTAATATGCTCATCTGGATTCTGAAGGACGGTTCCGACCATCAACGCTAGTTCTGGAACACTTTTATCCCGCGTGTCTGTATTGCAAACCGTGACTTTACCCTTGGTCGGTTTCAACAACCCGGCGATGTGCTTAGCTACTGTTGTTTTACCTGCACCATTATGACCAACGATCGCATGAATTTCGCCTGCACGGATCTGGATGTTCATGTTTGCGATCGCTTTGTTATCACCTGAGTAGCAGTACGTTACGTCCTCTATGCACACAACCGACTCACCGAAGTCTTCACCTGACTGACGGGTTATTCCGTTGCCTATGGACGAAGTAACTTGCGAATCAAAATTTACCAGTTGCTTAAACTCTTCAGGCGTCAGTGGTGACTCAGAAAGCCCCAAAGCATGGGCGACACGCACACTTACCGGCAGTTCAACATCAGCCTGTGAAAGTAGGTCTTTGTCTCGAAAAATTTCTTCTGGAGTTCCTTCGGCAATGATGTTACCGTTAGCCAAAACTAGAAGCCTGTCGGCACATTGAGCGAGGAAATTAATATCTTGCTCGACAACTACCAGTGTCTTTTTGCGGCATAGTTCATTGACGATGACACGTACTTGCTCCTGGCCTCTGGGGTCTAGCTTGTCGATGACGTTATCAAGGATGAGTAGCTGCGGATCTATCGCCAGAGTAGCCGCGATCGCCAGTCTTTGCTGTTGACCGCCAGACAATTCCCAGATCCGCTTTTTCTCAATATTTTGACCAGTACCCAGTCCTACCTTTTCCACAAGTTCGCGCGCTCTTTCCTCAGCTTCTTGTTGGGAAAGACCACGGTTGACGATTAGAGGTGTTGTCACCTCATCGAGTACCTTTATTTGCACCAGCTGGGCTTCATAGTCCTCGAACACCATCCCGACTTGTCGATCGTGTTCTTCTGAAGAGGTATCCAGTGGATTATGGTTGACTACTTCAAGTTCACCAGAGGAATCACCGCCGGTAATCCGTGGTGCAAATCCAGCGATCGCCATGCATAGGGTTGTCTTCCCAGCTCCAAGAGGCCCAATAATACCAATAATCTCTCCCTGCTTCATCTCGAAGGAAATACCATCAATGATAGTTTCATCTGCTCCTGGATAGATAAATGTGAAATTTTTTGCGTTTACTATCGACATTCCTTACTCCTTTGCAACAAACGTTGGTCAACTCTAAGAAGCACTAACTGTACTGCGATCGCGTCTTCGCTTATGATTCCGTTCTTTGCCACGAGGCGCGAAGCCAAAGTAGCGCTCAACCCGACCGTATAGATGTGGCATAATCAAAATCAACGGAATCGCACCCATAATTAGACCGTCAGTGATTGTATTTCCGATGGCTGCCCAGACGGCAACATTGAAAGTTTCTGTGCTGAAGATAATAAAAGACGAAGCCTCAATGACTGCGTGAACAAACCCTGCTACAATTGCTGCGATAAAAAGACGAATTTTATTTAGCGGATTACTGCCAATGATGTAGCCTGACATCATAAAACCCACCACGTAACCAATCGCCCCAATTGGATCGTCAATCTCATAACCCTCAAGCAGATCTCGGAGGAATTCTCCAAGCATTGCCCCCATTGAGACGGCGAAGAGTGGCCAGAACTTTCTAGGAACGAGGGCGGTGAACGCCAAGGGGATAAAAAACGGTTTAAAGTCGATATCAACAGGAATTTCGGGTATTGCCTCAAACAGTGTCAATGCGATGAAGAAAATTACCGAGCAAAGCACTGCAATTACTACTAATTTGGATGTATTGGCACTTTTCATGCTCTAATTCCCTAATAAACTTATATTTTTTTTGTTTTTTATTTTTGATAGAAAATGCTTGTTAAAAAAACATGACAATTTGCCAGCAAGAAATGCATAAATGGAATCAGCAAATGACTTAAAGCTTTCTAAGTTTAAGCCAAAGTATATTTCAGTTGATAAACCAGCAATCTTTAATTAAATGCCTTCGTGCAACATAAATTGTGATTTTTACACAAAAATTTGAATGTTTTTCTTATTGAAAGACACTAAAATTTTCTTTCATTTCAACTTCTATTTCTTACGCCCGAAGAAGTATATGTAGATATTAATCTATGTGTTAATTAGTATTTAATCTAAACTTAATTTAGAGTTAACTTTGTAAGTGTTTAAAACTATAAACGTAAAATATTTTACTCAGATAAATATTATGACATTGCACGACAGGCGGCGAACTTATTGGCTAAGCCTTGCCTTTGATAGATGTTTCATCGCAACAAAACAGACATAACAAAGTTGTACAAACTGACATTTGCGATTGGGTTGCTTCTACAAGCAAATATTTTCCATGAGAATTCTTTTGGTTGAAGACGATGATTCGCTTGCTCAAGCGGTGGCGGCTGTTCTGAGCAAGCAAAATTATGTAGTAGATATTGCTGCTGACGGTGAAGCTGGTTGGGAGTTGGTGAGTGTTTGTAGCTATGACCTAATTTTGCTAGATGTCATCCTACCCAAGTTAGATGGCATTAGCCTTTGTCAGCAACTACGACAAGAGGGCTATCAGATGCCCATTCTACTGCTAACGGCAAAGGATAGCAGAACTGATAAAGTTATGGGTTTAGATGCTGGAGCAGACGATTATGTCGTTAAACCCTTTGACTTTCAAGAGTTATCAGCTCGCATTCGCGCTTTAGGACGTCGGGGAAATTCTTCTTTACCTCCAGTTTTAGAATGGGGAAGCTTACGGCTAGATCCTAGTAGCTGTGAAGTGACTTATGCTGGCAAAGTTTTGCATATAACAGCCAAGGAATTTAGTATTTTGGAGCTTTTTTTACGCAACAACCAACGCACCTTTAGCCGCAGTGCAATTGTAGATCACCTTTGGGCTGCTGATACAGATCCACCAGAAGATGACACGATTAAATCTCATATCAAAAGTTTGCGGCAGAAACTCAAAGCAGTAGGCGCGCCCTATGATTTTATTGAAACAGTTTATGGATTGGGCTATCGCCTCAAGCCTAATGCTAAAAAGCAAAAGTCTCAGGTAAGCAAAAAAGAATCAACTCCAACGCAACAAGAAATTTTTTCGGCAGCCCTTGCCAAAGCGCGGGAAGATTTTCAAGCTAAGGTTGGTTCGCGTATCGCTGTGCTGGAGCAAGCTAGTAATGCCCTTAAAGAAGGTAGACTAAACTCTGGGCTGCAACAAAACGCAGAGCAGGAAGCTCACAAACTGGCGGGTTCGTTGGGAAGTTTTGGTTTTGCTCGTCCTTCGCTATTGGCTGAAAAAATAGAGAGTATACTTCAGAGTCAAACGCCAATTAACCAAGTTCAGTCTCGACATCTATGTGAACTCGTGAAGGAGTTGCAACAGGAGTTACAACAAACTCCGAATCAGTTAACCTGGGATGAACAAGCATTGAGTGAGCAACGGCAGAATGTGCTGTTGATAGTGAGCGATGATAGACAAGTAGTTGAAGGGTTAGTCAAAGAGGCTGTAACTCAGGGAATGCATGTAGATATTGCTATTAATACTGCTGATGCTAGGAGTGCAATAGAATCCTCAAGTCCGGATATGGTGCTACTTGATCTTTACTGTTCTGATGGCACCAACAACAGCTTGAAGTTGCTAGCAGAATTATCCAACCGAACACCACCAATACCAGTACTAGTTTTCACTGACCGAGGTAATTTTATTGACCGTGTAGAAGTAGCGCGAGCGGGCGGACGTAGTTTTTTACACAAATCTATGTCTGCCAAGAAAATATTAGAGCTTGCCATCCAGACGATTCAACCAATAAGTGTTCTTGAAGCCAGAGTAATGGTTGTAGATGACGAACCGCAGGTGTTAACTTTTATACGGGATTTACTAGAACCTTGGGGAATTAAGCTGACAACTCTTGAAGATCCGCGCTACTTCTGGGACTCCCTGACAGAGTGTTCCCCTGATTTACTGGTATTAGATTTGAAAATGCCTCATGTAAATGGAATTGAATTATGTCAGGTGGTGCGTAATGACCCCTACTGGAGCAAGCTGCCAGTGCTATTTATTACTGCCCACCTCGAAGCAGATACTGTTGATCTGATATTTGCAGCTGGCGCTGACGATTGTATCAGTAAACCAATAGAGGGAGCAAAATTAATCACCCGCATCTTCAAACGTCTAGAGCGGATTCAATTAATTAAGAGTGAAGTACCCTAAGTTCCACTACGCTTCATCATTGTGAGTTTTAAAAGTTGAATTTAATGATTTCATACCGCAATGGGAGCAACGCCTCCTCACTAATTTATCTTTACTAACGTCAACGCTGTGAATTCTGATGTAATAATTCTTGAATCTCCTGCCGCAATGCTGTGATTTGGGTTTGAAGCACTTGAATCGATTTTGCCCCAGCTAACTCTGCTTCGTCATCATCAGCGTCACGACCAATAAAGAACGTTGCCACAGTCGCAGTCACATAGCCAAACACGGCAAATGCATACAACGCTAAGAAAAAACAAAGTACCCGACCTTCAGAGGTTTTAGGCCAATACTCAGAACCCATTGTTGTTATTAACATTGCTGTCCACCATAAAGCAGTGCCATAGTTGTGCAGCCCAGATTCCACAGGAACTTCGTTTTCAAACGCATACATCCCTGCTGCTCCTAATAAAGTCACAATCATGGTTAACGCCACAACATAACCAAACCCTCGACGGCTCACACTGGCTGAGAGAACCCGCATTCCTCGATTAGCACGAGTCATGACTCGCAACAGTTGTAGCCCTCGTACAGCCCTTGCTGTGCGTAGTATTTTGATGACTCGGATAATCCGAAAAGTACGCAGGGCTGGCAAAAATAGAGAAATAACTGTGAGCCAGTTGCTTTTGATATAGGAAATTTTATGAGGAGCGATCGCTAGTTTCAGGAGAAAATCTAATATAAAAATAATCCAGATAGTGATGCTAACGGCTTGCAGTAAAGGATTTAACCCCCAGATCATCTCGATGATGAATAGTGCTAGCCACGCAAAGCCCAGCACCAGCATGGGAGTTTCTAGCCATGCTTCTAACTGTTGCAAGACTTCGCTGCGTTCTCTTTCTAGGGCTTGTTTTTCTAGAAGCTTAGAATTACTCATAGTATTAATTCGTAATTTGTAATCAAAACTGGATTTTAAAAATTGGTATTATTTGCTAGTAGCAGGGGGTTCTAGGACGTTGACACTAACTAAAGGCGTAACATTAAAATCCTGTTTTAATAAATTAGTTTGAATTGCTTGGGTGAGGCGATCGCGAATTTGTTCACTAATGGTAAAATTACTGCTACTGCTGAAACTTGGCTATTGTCTACTTTTGAGTTGCCTCGTGGCACTTGGATAATGAGTTGACGCATTCTACCCTCCTACCGCTAACCATCTTGCTTTTTCAGGCGCTAACTCTACTACCCAAAGAGATATTCTTTTAAAAATATATCTCATACTCAATTAACGCTTGATCAGCCGTAAAAATGGTAGAGCTTAGTAAAATAACTGATACTTGAGGCAGTAAAACAGGTTATAAAGGAAAGTTTTATTTTATTAAGTTAACGTTTGAAATTTAGATTAAATCTAAATAGTGGAAAAGCCGTGGAGAACTTGACTATATTTTTCTTCAATTTGTTATTTTGGATATTGCTTTCTCTATATCTAAAGTAATAAGTATAATCACCCTATAGTAAGATTTTTAATTGTCTAATAAATTTCTCCACTAAATTTCCACTATTTACTAATAATTATTGAACTATTAGAAAAATTAATTATTGAAAAAACAGGAGGCATGGATAATGACTCGGTTAACTCAGTTTGTGTCAGCAGGCGTATCTTTACTAACTTTAAATTTAACAGTATTTGCAGTTGGAGCATTAGAAACTTATGCTCAATCTTCCTCTGTGTCTACCTTTAGTGACGTTCAACCAAATTACTGGGCACAGCCATTTATTCGGGGTTTGGCTGCAAGAAATATTGTAGCTGGGTATCCTGATGGTACATTTCGACCAGAACAGCCAGTAGATCGGGATGAGTTTGCAGCTATCATTCGTAAAGCTTTTGATAAACCACCAATTCGTCAAATAGAAAGTGGTGCTGTATATAAAGACGTTCCTGCTAATTATTGGGCTACTCGTCCCATTGAAGAAGCATATCAGCAAGGATTTATGTCAGGTTATCCTGGTGGTTACTTCCGTCCCAATCAACCAGTTTCTAAAGTTGAGGCTATAGTTGCTTTAAGCAAAGGTTTGAATCTAACTACTGGTACATCAGCTGTTAGTGTACCTACAACCACGCAGAATGCGGTTCCTCAACAAACCACACGTAGAACCACAAAAAGACCTATCTTCTTACCGCTCGCAATTACTAGTTTGATGCAGCCTTTATTAATACCAAAAGCTCAGGCTGCACCGATTAATGCTGTGACTTCTTCAACAACTGAGCGACAAGCAGTGGCAGCGAATCTTAATCGTCCTGCATCATTTATTCTTACTAATACTTATGCAGATGCCAATAGAATTCCACAATATGCAGTTGCAGATGTAGCAGCAGCAACCAAAAAAAATATAGTGGTCAACTATCCAAATCCCAAAGTTCTTAATCCAAGTAAACCTGCCACTAGAGGAGAGATTACAGCTTTAATTTATCAAACTTTAGTTGTTCAGGGAAAAATAGAACCACTTGCTAATAATTCACCTGCCAATCAGTATATTGTTCGTACTACTAGCAGCAATCATAATTCTCAATAATTGCCATTAGCCCTTAGGTCAGTAGGGTCTACGATTTTAAACCATTTTATCGAGGAGCGAAGATAGCAGTAATCGGGGCAATTAGCATAAAACAAGTTTTGACTGTTAGAATCTAAACCCCAATAAATTCCAGTAAGCCAACCAAGGAATAAAAATTAATGCGGCTAAAGTAATTAAAGAGTAGTGCATTCGTCCGATTAAAGACCAATAATTATTAAACCAAGCTAATGCCGTGAATATTAACAATCCTAAAGACAGAATGGTAGTCACGAGCGGTAGACAAAGTAATGCTACTACAACACCAGGAACACCATACACCAACTTCCATACGCCAATCAGCCACAGCGATACAGGCAAGCCAATTAAAAACACTAAATTTAGAGTACCAACTAGACCAGCTATTACCCAACCATTGTTTAACTGCTGTTGAGAAGTAAAACGCTTTCTTCTGAGATAACGGATGAGAGGGTGTATCGGATAGACTATAACAGCTGATAAGAAAACAATTGCACAAAAACCAACAATTCCTAACTGTACCCAAATAGTTTCATACCACGGTACTCGCTCAAAGGCCCCGATTTTGGACCAAAGTGGATTAAAGGCAAAGGCAATGTTGCCCGTGCTATCTTTACCAAAGGCTGTATAAGCGTCATCATTAACTCGTTTAAATAACAGTGGTTCCATAGGTACTAACCGCAATTTTGGAGCATTTCCTAGGAAGAACAAACCAGGGGTACTAACCAACAAAGTACCGTTGTCACCTTTGTTGATATTGATATGCTCAAACGGTGCAGTTACCTTGGCAAAGGTGTGGCGGGGATACTCTAAATCTCGGTAAGTGCCAGTAAAGCTTTCAAGTTGAGCTTCGGTAAGGGCAAGTGGTTTAACAGGTGCAGGTTTTTCGGTGACTGGAAAATAATAGTCTAAAAATTTAGTTAGGAATTTTCCATGCACGCCACTAAAACTGTTAGTAGCAACAAAAATGCCAAGATTTTGCTCAGGCATGAGGGTGAGAGAACTAGAATACCCCCGCAAGCTACCCAAATGTCCAATCATGCGAATGTTGTTTTCCAAACGTTCGCGAAAACTGTAGCCAGTACCCGGTAATTTGGGATGGTGGGTAAAGTGCTGTTTGTGCATCAGCCTGACAGTATCTTCTTCCAAGATGCGCGAGTTTTCGTAGCGACCAAGCTGTAGGTGAGCAATCATAAAGTGAGCCATATCTGTAGCCGTTGTACTCATGGCCGCAGCTGGGGCAATATTCAAATACAGATATGGGACAGGTTTAAAGCTGCCATTTTGATACTGATAGCCTACAGCCAAATCATTAGCTAGCGCTGGCGGTGGTGGCTGAAGAAATGTGCTGCGGTTCATCTTCAGCGGCTGCAAAATGTTTTTGTTAATGTATTCAACAAAGGGAATACCAGAAATTTTTTCCACCAAATAACCTAATAGAGCGGTGCTATGGCTGGAATAGCTATATAGTTTACCAGGAGGCCGCACAATCGGTGGCATATACTTAGGCAAGTAATCTCCTAAAGGTATCATTTCGGCTTCACTACGAGCTGCCAGTCCAATTCGTCGCTTCGTCGTACCGTTAGTGTGCGTCATCAACTGAGCAACTTTGGCTGGTTCGGGGTAAGGGTTTTCCAGTTGGAAGTCTGTCAGGTATTTGTTGACAGAAGCATCTAAGTCAAGCTTTCCTCGCTCATACAATTGCATTGCTGCTGTTGCTGTAAATAGTTTGGAGAGGGAAGCAACACGAAACAGTGTTTGATCGACAACTACTGGTATCTTTTTCTCTACGTTGGCATAACCATAGCCTTTAGCGAAAAAGAGTTTCCCATCTTTAACTACAGAAATGACAGCCCCAGGAATGTGAGATTTTGACATCTCCTCATTCAAAATTTTGTCTGTGAATGCTTCCAATTCCTGGGCGTCATTTAATCCTGGTGCAGTAGGAGATGGTGGTACAGGTGGTTCTGGTGTAATAGGTTGTTGCTGTTGAGGTTCTGAAAGCGGAAAATTGGGTGTATCTTGAGTCCAGCCAGGTAAGGCAGGCAAGGAAACGAATAGGATGCCTATCATTACCCAGCAAAGCAGTTTTCTGGGATTATACATCCGAGTATTTGCAATATTTTTTATTCAAAACTTACCTTATATGGTTCTTATATTTTTCTACCTTCTGATATAAAACAGCCTCTTCTTAGCTTATGTAATTTGGAATAAACATATTTTTATGACCGCAGCTTAAAACTTACTGATAACTTCTCCACCAGTTTTCCACTTTTTAGTTTTAGTATAAACAATTTAAGTAGTTAAACCCGCCGAACTGATGCGATCGCCATACTTATTAATTTGTAAAATAGTCTGACTCACCTTGCTAATTGCTAGGAGATGAAGATTTACTTACAAATTTATAGAGATACTTTTCTTACTGAAGATTTAGACAAATGTTTTTTGGTTAGGTTGCCATAATCCCTGTTCAAGCTCTTCGACCCCTTCAGGAGTTTCTCTATTTTGTCGACTCATATTAAAAAATATTGAGCCAAGCACGAATATAGCTAAGCTACTGAAAATCAATACAAAAGCACGTATCAATATATTACTAGGACGTGGATTTTGCATTTTTCTAGGTAATGCCTTCAAACGTTATTTCTTTCAGATTACTGTTCAGTACTATACATTCTTCTGTCTAAGGAATGAGAAAGTACTCCTAATTAAAAATCAGCCTTAAAGAGGCTTTTTTAGGATAAAAAAATAACTAAATTGGAGAATGAAAGTCAGCACAATCGCCGGGGATCGGAAAATAGCAAAAATCTGGAGGGTGGCGCAGTGCGTTTCGGTCAATTAATCGGCTTTCTCGCTCTTGTAATCTCGCTTTATATTTTGTGGCAAATTCAGCAAATAGTTTTGCTGACATTTGCAGCAGTAGTATTGGCAACAGTCCTCAGCCAAATGGTGAAATTTTTCCAAAGATTTCGCATTAAGCGAGGCTTTGCAGTAACCATATCAGTTGTGATTGTACTAGTCATTGTAGTATGTTTTTTCGCACTGATTGTGCCGCGTATTGTTGAGCAATTGCAGCAATTTGGCAACCTAATGCCGATGGCATTAGAACGGTTACGGACGTGGAATAACTGGTTAGAAAATGTAATTCCAAACCAACTTTTAGAAAATATTCGTGGGCTTAGATATCTTACTCAGGGTTTACAAAGTTGGTTAAATCAGCTAATTAACAACTTTTTCTCTTTAGTCAGGAGTTCGCTTTCTATTATTTTGGGAATGTTACTGTTTGTAGTTCTGACAATTATGCTCTTAGTTAATCCATTGCCATATCGGCAAGGATTTATCATGCTATTTCCTGCTTTCTACCGCCGACGAGTTGATGAAATTCTTAGTAAATGTGCAACAGCTTTAACTGGCTGGATAAAAGGCACTCTCCTAACAATGTCCATCATTGCAGTTTTAAGCTATGTTGGATTATTCATTTTGAGAGTTCCATTGCCACTGGTTAATGCGGCTTTAGCTGGAATATTAGAGTTTATCCCAAATGTGGGACCGACCTTGAGTGTAATTCCACCAGCACTACTTGCTCTGAGTGATGCTCCTTGGAAAGCAGCCGCAGTGGTAGCGTTGTACTTTGGAATTCAACAGGTTGAAAGTTTAATTGTTGTACCTGTAGTAATGAAAAGTCAGGTATCTCTGCTGCCAGCTGTTACTTTATTGGCGGTAGTATTTTTTGGTAGCTTTTTTGGATTTTTAGGGGTATTTCTTGCTGTTCCGCTAGTAATTGTATTCCAAATTTGGATCAAAGAAGTTTTGGTTAATGATATACTCAATCACTGGCAATCAAGTAAATAAATATAATCAGGAACACCAGACGCTAACTGCACAAAGCTTGAAGTATTATTCAGTTTTAAAACAGTTATAACTTACCAATTATGTGATTAACAAAGGTGTGAAATATATGCCCTATTGACTATTGGTATTAGTTTGAGGTGGAAGTGCTTCAGATTGTACATGACTTGCAAAGTCTGTCTGTGACGCAGCACTTCCTTTTGCAAGTTGGTATTTTATACAATTACTTATCTAATCACTCCAACACAATTCAATCAATAATCTCAAAATTAATGACTTGTGGTTTTAAGACTTATGATCGGATTTGATACCATTCTTTTGGTAGAGGTAAAATCAAATATTAGAAATTAATGTTGACTGTTAGGTTTAGTTATATAAGAAATAGTAAATCGTGTTTTCTAACTTTTTCTTTGATTAACTAAACTACAAACAGGTTTTGAGAATATGAAAGGTAAGAGACATGAAACACAAAATCACAAAAATTTTGATGTACATGGCTGCATCTACGGCAGTTTTAACATTTGCAGGTAGCTGTGAGCGTGGCTATGAATATGAAGAGGATGACCGTTATGGTGTAACCCCAGAAATTCCACAATTTGTAGCACTAGAAGTTACTCTTTTTGATGTGTAACCGTTGCCAAAGAGTTAATGATTGAGCAAGTTAAACTTTGAGGTTTCTAGCAAATGTGACTTTGAACAAAATGAGCAAATATTTTTTTGATGTAGGTGGAGCAGAGGATTTTAATCTCTATCCGCCTTTGTTTGTTTTAAACAAATTACAAAGTGTGCGCGTAAACGCTGTTCCTTAGATGTATGTCTGTGATCGTGAATTACCAGTTACTTTATTAGAACGCGTCCATTCTTGTAATGCCCAAAGACTGATAGCGGCAGCCAGTCCAGCCCCAACAGTATCCATAACTAAATCAATCATGGTATCATTCAAACTTCCAATTACTTCAGTAGGAAGAATTTTACCAGCTGACCATTCTGTAATTTCCCACAATGCCCCAATTGCGATGCCAAAACTCGCAATTGTAACCAAATACAAAAGTTTATGATTACGAAAGATATTCAGCATGGAGCTGTAGACTAAAAAACTGAGTGCTAAAGTAATTGCAAAAGTAGTATAAGCATGAACAATTTCGTCATACGGGCCTGGCATATAAAATAAACCCCAAACCCAACCCGCTGCATTTAACAACGCCGCAACTACAAACAGGAAATCGAATAATGTTGGCAGTCGGTCATCTTTAATTACAAACACCAAAGATACAACCAAAAAACATGCCAGACCTAAGGCATTTAACCAATTACCTTGAAATGCTGCAACTATTACGAATACTGCAAGTAGAGCCTGTCCCACCCATGCAATCACTCGAAAACCTCGCCAATTTGTACCGATCATTGTCTCTCTCCTATTCAAACTATTAATGCTCTAAGGCTTTAATTACGCTGTAATACCGCTCAATTACATCCTTGCGGTCTTGTTCTTCTGATAACCCCTCTTGGCTACCTCGCAAAATCATCTCAGCATGACGCTTCAGAACTAGCTTGTGCTTTGGATTGGTCGTGTAAGTTGCAATTGTGGCGATCGCTTCTAATAAACGAATAGTCACTGCTGCATCAGACTGTGCATACTGCCGAATCTGGTTAAAAGCTCGGTCAACTAATCGCTCAAACGTAAATGGCACCGCAATTATACGTAGTTTGTGGTTATCGTCATAGCGGTAAGGTGAGGGAAAATCCCTTTCCACCAAACCCGACAGTCCCGCACTCAGTCGGTCAATACAGCGAATTGCAGTAAATGGGTCATTCACAGCAGGAGAGATGGCGCGTAGAGCAATTTCTACCAACTGATTGATCGGAAACTCCACATCTTGCTGCTCAGTACGTTCTTTACCCAGAATAAAGGCATCGTTGATTTGTTTGACAAGTTTTTGATTTACCCGTTCTCCAGGAAAAACCATAACCAAATCACTGCCCTTAACAATAAACTTTCCTGGTCGAAACTTGACACGCAACAGCAGATTGTGCTTACGAGCAATCTGCATTAATTCTTCATTATCAATTGCTTGCAAATAACCTGTACCATTGGCTCGAATGGGGTAAGCTTCTTCCTCAAAAGAAATTGGAATTTCAGCGATCCGCCGCTCCTGTTCTGGTTCACTATGTCCAATCTTTTCTGGAAACAGCCGACGGGTGGCTTTGTCTAAGTCGTCGCTGACATTCTGGATAACGTACGATGCTTGAATTATTGTCGAGGCATGATGTATAAAATAAATCAATACACCAATACTAACAATTGCCAGCAGGATACCAAACGTAACAGAGATTTGCGGCACAAACTGCTCGTATCCATCTCCTTTTCCATGAATTGTCCGAAGTACGAGCAAGCAGTAGATAAACGTACCAATGAATGTGCTAAGTACAATTTGATTACCTGTATCCTGCATAAAATTACGCAGGATTCGAGGCCCGAAATTGGAAGCAGCTAGCTGAAGCGCCACGATTGTAATTGAAAACGCTGTAGCGGTAACGCTAACCATCGAACCCGCAACAGCTTCAAGTAGCGATCGCGCTCCATCTGGACCACCAGTGTAGATCCACCACCATTTCTCAATTGCTAACATACTTGTTCGGTCAAGTGTTAGCATCGCGAACGCCAAAGCAACTGCACCAATTGCCATAATTGTTGGTAAAAACCAATAGCTAGAGTGGAGTGTGTCCCAAAGCTTGCCTAACTTGACGTTCTTCATCTTTACCTTTACTGGAGATTCTCACTGTATGCAACAGGCGCGTATTGGCAAGTAGTTTACTTTTCGTCGTCATCTGTTGGAAAATCTGCCTTGCCGTTGCGTTCGCCTGCGGTTTGCATTTGGGCTAGCAGTCGGAGTGAATCACTGATCCGGCGAGGTTTTGGTACTTTACTATTTCCTGCTGGCCAACCTTCACGCTGACGAGAGCGATCGCCATCCGTTTTCTCTGTTTGGTCGTGGAACAAAATTTGCTGTGTTGGATAAGGCAAATCGATGCCGTTTTCGACATATAGCTTTTGCTTGATTGCAGAAATCACCTTGTCCCGTGAACTCAGGTCGTCCGCACGCCGTGGTGGTTTAATTCACCACCGAACACGGATGTTAACGCTACTTTCGGCAAGTTCCATTACCAGCACATCGGGTGCTGGATCTTTCAGTACTTCTGAGACGCTATGCATTGCTGAGAGCATTAAATACTTTGCCCAGTCAATGTCGTCACCGTAGCCAATACCAACATCATATTCCAATCGGCGATTTTCAAAGGCAGTGTTCACAGTTACCGAATTTGTAAATAACTCGGAGTTGGGAATTACAATCCGGCGACCATCGTAAGTTCTGATTGTAGTTGCCCGTGTCTCAATATTTTCGGTTGTGTTGCAAAAACTTTTTAAGGGTAGAGCTTTCCCTATCAATCAGCTCTCGTTATGCAGCAACTAGGAAAATTTGCTCCACGAATTTTGCTTGTGCCCGAATGTCTCTATCGACTCCGTTGATTTGTCCTTTGCGAATCATGTTCATTGCTTCATATCCCCTCAAAGTTCGCCTTGCTGTATTGAAGGAAGCAAACCCCATCCCTGGATTGACCAGGCGTTTAATGAAACGATGGTCTTGCTCGACAATATTATTGAGATATTTGACTCTTCGCAATTCACTAGTTTTGGGGAGAGATTTGTCTGCATGGAGTAAATCGATGGCTTTGGGATAAGCCGCATTTTTATCGACATTAATGACTCGTGGCGAGGAGTTATGCACACAGTTCAAAGCCTTACGGAAGAATCGTTCTGCCGCACGTGCGTCTGTTTTGGCACTCAACATAAAGTCCAAAGTATTGCCTTGAGAATCCACTGCCCGGTACAGATACTTCCACTCACCCTTCACCTCAATATATGTCTCGTCAACCCGCCATGAATCATTAGTTGGTTTCAAGTGTGGTCTGCACCGCTTTTCCAGTTCGGGGGCATAAGCTTGAACCCAACGATACACCGTTGTATGGTCTACACTTAGTCCCCTCTCCAGCATCATCTCCTCTAGATTACGGTACGAGAGTGGGTAGCGTAAATACCAACGCACGCACAGCAGGATAATGTCGGATTGGAAGTGACGCCACTTGAAGGGGTGCTTGCGGTTCATCAACGGGATCAGTTTGGCTTTAGACAGTCTTCCCTAAGTATATCTACCAGACCCACTCCAGTTTTTGCAACACAACCGTGGTTTTAGCAGGGCATCCCAAACTCAAAAATGATTTGCGCCGTCCCAGTTTGGAAGAGATTGGTGCGCGGACAGATGTATTTAGCTTGGAGGGCATCAAAGGACAGCAAAAGCAATATATTTACTGGCTACTGAGCCAGTGTATTGAAGAGCCGCACATCAGCGAAGACCTAATTGAAAATGAAGCCCTAGAAATGTTGGCGACTAAACTGGTAACGCCACTACAAATTGAACACTACTTGGGACTAGCATTTGAAGAAGCTTATAAAATTGGACAGAAACCAGTCAAAGCAGAAATTATTGAAACGGTCTTAACTGCTGGCATCAATGATTTAGAACCTCGCCTAATTCGGCAAGGTTACAACACTAAAGTTTTAGCCAATTTGTTGAATATAAGGACTGCGGAAGTTCGTTCTTTTCTACAAGGTCAGTTACCCACCGGTCGCACTCAAGATTTACGAGAGCAATTGCTGAAGATTGGGATTCCTTTGTAACTGCCAAATCAATACCTGATTGAAAATTTGATTGGACGATAAACGTCCAATTTCTACCTAATAATCTGTACACAAACGTCCGGTTTTAAGCCTCTTTAAACTTGGACAGCTTTGGACAGCAATTCTCTCAAACTGGCTCTAGATATAGGTTACAGCCTAGTTGCATTTATTGTGGTTTCAAAACGCTTGTTTGCAGTTTGGTTGCATTTATTGTGGTTTGGGCCGCAATTATTGTGGTTTTGAGACTACCCCTAGTTGCAATTTATTGTGGTTTCAAAATTACCTTGATTGCAGTTTTGGGCTTTTATGTTTGCAGTTCCCAACAAGTAAGCGGTTATCTGAATTCCGCAAAATGCCTACAATCGCTTCATTCTTGGCTTGGCTGATAGCTTGGACTGTGGTGATTTCTTGATTGGCGATCGCGGCTAATTTTCTGACTAGTGGGCTGTACTCTACGTTCTCTTGGTTGGTATCTTCCTGCTCCGGCAGCGGTTGTTCTTGCTGAATAGATGTTTGCTCATCCTGAACCAAGAGCGACCCTGCACTATCTTCTTGTGGCAGTTCTTCATTAGTGGCCACTTCAGATGGTAGTTCTTCATGATATTCAGCAGTGTCTTGAACATCTACATCAGCAGTGTTTTCAGGACTTTGAAGATTATCATCAAGCTTTGTTGGTGCTTGAGTAGTGGGTAGTGAGTTTTGGGTATGGTTTTCACCTGATACTTGCTGTAATTGCTCTTGAGGTTGTTTCTTACGACGTGGCATGATGGTTATACCTCTTGTAGGTGGGGGCGATTGCTTGTTACTAGCAGGGTGATCGCCCCTTTTTGGTTGGTACTGCCGTTTAAGCAGTAGACAACCATTTAAGGTTTGTCTGTAAGTCGGCTGTCATCGGACTTACGCCAGCGCACCTATGCTGCCTTTGGGGAGTTGCTCTACTACTCTCAAGCTTTGATTTGTTGAGGTGAGGTTGTTCTTTTGCCTCACAATTTCAATACAGTCATTAATATTCACTATTGCAATACTTTTGTGATGAGTGTTGGTTATCTCATAACGCTCAATCCATCAACAAATAATATTGCATTAGTATTGCTTTTTGTGAGTAAAAACAAATACTATTGATTGCAGTAGTAAAGTTTTTGGTTCAATGAGGTGATATGGTTTGTTTTTACTTTGTATGCGAAAGCGAAAAGCAGTTACTTACAGAATCGACGAAACGGTTGTCAATGCCCTCAAGGAGCTTGCTATAGACAGAAACACTAGTGTTAACAAGTTTTTAGAGACGCATTTATTTAATCTTCTAAAAAGTGAAGGATATATAAGTGAAGAGACTAGACCTCTTGGCGAAACCCGTGGAGGGGATAGAAGTAAAGCAGACGAGGACGCCGAAGAATGATTGATATCGAAACCGCTCAACAACTGGGACTTAAGCTGAAAGCGCTACGTAAACTATTAGAAAAACAATATCCTAGACCACTATCGGTGGAAGATATCGCAAAATCAAAAAACTGGTCTATTGCAGACACGGCAATCATTATTGAATTAGCTGTTGCGGCAGACATCATCACTGAAAAAACACTCACTGAAATTGGTGAGAACGAACCCTGTTACACAATCTAGTTTTGTTATCCTGAGATCACTGACATAAAAGAGGTTTGATATGAAAACCGAACGCGAGAGAGAAGAATTAATTCAAGCTATTAACGTACTGTTAAATCAAGCTTACGACAGTACTTTAGATGAGATTTACACACTTTTAAAAAGAATTGAGGATGAAGAGGATGAAGAAGATTTAAAAGCTTATGATGCTGCTAAAGAAGATATACGTATTAATGGTACAGTTTCTTGGGAACAAATTAAACAAGAACTGAAAAAGGATGTTGCGTGAGTTATAAAGTTGAGATTTCCAAAAGTGCTTCTAAACAACTCAAAAAGCTATCCTCAGAACTTCAAGAACGTATACAAGCTAAAATTGATGATTTAGCCTTAGAACCCCGTCCAAGCGGGGTTAAGAAGCTAAAAAATAGAGAAAACGGTTATCGAATTAGAATCGGTGATTATCGAGTTATTTACGATATTTTTGATGATGTTCTATTGATAATAGTTATAGAAATAGGTCATCGAAGTAAAGTTTATAAAGATGAAAGTTAACAATCAAGAGAAATTGAGAAATATTGCTTATTCTATAGACTAGATGCTGGAGGCAGGAAAATGACGCAAGCACTACGGAAGCTAGTAAATTTTTCAGAATTTGTAGCTTGGTATCCAGAAAACTCACAACGTCGCTATGAAAAGAAGGTAAATCATGCCTGACGAATACGAATACGACGGAGACACGGGACGGACTTTTATAAACGGTCAATGGGTAGGAAAAGGAGACAGTTCTTATTCCAGTACCATTGATAAAAGCGCAAAAACTGAAGCTCAAGAACTAACTGAGACTTTTACTACCCAACTAAATAATTTTCATCTGTTAGCTGATTATTTGAAGTTTTGTGAAGTACTCGGCTTTACCCCAGATGATTATGCCGAAGAGAAATACAGACAATTTCAAGAGCTTGTAAGCGCATTGAATCAATTTGATGTAGAGTCCTTAGCCAAAATGCTGGAGGCAAGCAAATGACGCAAGCACTACGCAAACTGGTAACTTTCGAAGAATTTGTAGAGTGGAAACCTGACGGGGAGCGCTATGAATTACACGATGGAGTAATTGTTAAAATGCCTCAACCTGTAGGCGAGCACGAAGAGGTTACAGGCTTTTTAGCCTTTGAACTGACTAGAGAATGTATTCGTTTAAATCTCCCCTATCTCATACCCAAAACAGCATTAGTCAAGCCACCTGAAAATGATTCAGCTTACTCACCAGATGTGCTATTACTGAATCGCCCAAATTTAATAAACGAACCTCTGTGGAAAAAAGAATCTACTGTCACTCAAAGCGCATCGATTCCTTTAGTTGTTGAAGTTATTAGTACCAATTGGCGTGATGATTACCACAAAAAATACGCTGATTATGAAGAAATGGGAATTCCTGAATACTGGATTGTAGATTATGCAGCTTTAGGGGGCAGACGATTCATTGGCAACCCTAAACAACCAACTATCTTAATTTGTTGTTTAGAAGAAGGTGAATATCGAATTAACAAGTTTCTCGGTGATGACCGTATTACTTCACCAACATTTCCAGAGTTAAATTTAACTGCTCAACAGATTTTTCAAGCTGGTAATCTTGAGGTGTAACTATTAAGATCAGAATTCAAAGAATGCCAGTGAGGAATAAACTCAGAGAGTTTGTTGAATGGATGCCAAAAAAACCCATCAACAAGGAAAAACAAAACGATGTCTAAAAGTACGAACTTGCAATCGCAGTAGAGGAAAAATGACTAATCACATTAAAGATTAAAGAAGCATAAAAATGGAGCCAACAATTGAACAACTGAAGGCTTTCTACGATTTATGTGTGCGAGTCAGTAATTTATTGCAAACAATTGAGCTAACCAGATACGACACACGAACGCAAAGGATAGTAGTTTTGATAGGACAAACAATTCAAGCAGAGATTTTAACTAACGGAGAGACAATTTTACAATGAGTAATTTAGAAGATTATCGACAATTAACTGAGGCGGAATTGCGGGAATATATAAAACGTAATCCCCAGGACGAAGAAGCTTTTCAACATTATCTGACGATTACTAGAGCAAAACCAAACAGAGTTGTGGTTAGTACAGGTGAACAGTTGGAGGCTGAATTAAAGAAAAAGCTGGCATCTTAGACGCGATCGCTCTAGATGATGAAGGTTAGGAATCGCACTTATGAAAAGAAGGTAAATCATGCCTGACGAATACGAATACGACGGAGACACAGGACGGACTTTCACGAATGTCAATTTGCAAATAACTTTTTTAGCTCCGAAAAAGTCTAACTATACTCATCAACAATTTTCTTTAAAAAAAACTGTGGAAAAATGCTAATCTAGCCACAGCATCTCTGCAAAAAATTTACGTCAGTTTACGACAAAGGAGGTAAACCAACCAAAGCAGTATATTCAGATAGTCAGAATGGTCAGGTGAGTCGTTAGACAACAGTTTTGGTGTTGGAAAGACTTGGGAGGTCAGAAAACACCAAATTGTTTACAGACTAACGAGGCCTCACGACTCGTCCCTGTTGGCAATATTAGCATACAGGGGTGGGAGACTCATATGCTTTTTTTTGGACAAAAAGGCATCTGGCTCTACAGTTTCTCCCAACTCGCTTGTTGAAGCGGAACCAAAAGCGCGATGCGAATCGTATTAGCCGCTAAATCTATGGAGAAATTTAACAGCTGGATGCCTCCTATCAGGAGGATAAAACCGTGAACACTTCATTTTTCCAGCTACAACCTGCTTTACCTTACCTTCATCGCCGTCAATTACTGGCTTTCTACATTCGTGGTTATCCGCAGGCTAGCCATTTGCATTGTGTAAGTCGTTCCAGAGGCTTGGAAAAGAGCTTCTTTTAAGAAATCGGTTAGCTGCCCACACGCAGACACATGGTTAGCTATTAGGCAACCAACCGTAAGATTCCAACTTCAATTTAACAATGTTTGCGTAATAGAGGCCAAGCTAGCTCTTGCTTTAACCAAGTGGCATCGATGGACTAAAACCTTGACTGGGTGAAGATTTCAGAAAAAAAAAGCTCTTCTTTTAATGGGTTATTTATTCCCCCTGAGAACTATTTTTCATTTGAAACAAAGGCATTTACCTTAAATTCTGCGTCTGCATTCAAGATTGTCAAAACTCTAATACCCACAGACAACCCATCCGTTATGCCAGAAGCCATCTACCCTCTGCCTTCCCATAACACTTGGTCAATGCACCGCTAGTTTTGCCCCTAATTGTGGGTAGCTCCGATGGAACAAACCCATCATCGGAGATACCAAAATGGTACAAGACCACAGTATTGGTGAACATAGCAAGTACTCAAGGCAGTATAATCACGCTGAAAGAAGGGGTGAGGCAACATGAGCGGCTTTACCCTATTTCGGCGTGGCGAACGCCCCATCTGCCTTGGTGCAAGGATTGGTTGCCGTCAGTCCAATGATACTGGCTTGATATTTTGTCGCAACACTAGAGCTAACCCCACTGGCTACGTTTACAGAGGTGAGGATGTTTGGGGCTTTGGACTTTGGCAATCTACCGAAGACGCTGTTGCTTTCTCTGGACAAGTTAAACAGGAGAGGGAGCGGCGGCAGCAAGAATTTCTGATACACCAACAGCGGCGCAAGCAGCAGCAAATAGCACAGTAACTGAGCGCAGTCGAGCGTGACAGGTGGTATCGCCGGTTATTGGCGAGGCTGACACTGACCGAAGGCGATCGCTCAAAACTACTGGAGCGTGGCTTTACAACTGAGCAGATTGACTTTGATTGTTACAAGAGCGTTAGCCAATTTCATCAAGTTGGAATTGGCTACCCCTTGAATCTACCGGGGATACTAACAAGCGGTTTTGGCAACGACCAAATTCTTAATGTTCCTGGAGACGGCATCTTATGTCCGATTTACAACAAAGATGGATTGATAGTTAGTTGCCAAGTGCGTCTACACGACAGTACTTCAGGACGGTATAGATGGCTGACTAGTGCCACAAAGAAAAAACCACAAGGGGCAACTTCTCATTTAAATGGGGAACTACCGGTGGGGATTTTTGAGCCACTGTGTCAAAAAAAGGTTAACTCAATTTGGCTAACTGAAGGAACAACCATCAAACCATCGATTACGCGCTATCGCTTGGGTGTTCCCGTCCTTGGCGCTGCTAGCGGTCGATTTAATGCCAGTCCCGAAATATCGGCAGCAGCTGTAGAGTACCTTGCATCTAAGTACCAAACCACAGTGCTAACTTTTGCGGTTGACGCTGGCGATGTAGTCAACCGTTCTGGTGTACCCCAAAGATGGCAGCAACAATTCGATTTCTTCGCTGGACTCGGTTACACCTGCCGTATTGCTTGGTGGGGGCAAGTTGATAAAACTTTCGGCGACATTGACGAATTAGAGCCAGAAAGATACGAATCAATTCGCTTTTTGACTCCGAGAGAATTCAAAGAAATTTGTGTTAAGTGGGGAGGATTAGAAACCAGAACAGAAACTAACAATTTAAGAGCGATTGACTATCAAGAACGAGTAGCAAAAGTACAAAAGAAATTACACACTCTCAGTTACCCAATTGATTTAGTTTGCGATTCAAGTAAGAAGTATTTACCTGACTTGGTGGGTCAAATTCCTGTCAGTGGAATTGTGGCTTTAAAAGCACCTAAAGGCAGTGGAAAATCATACCAAATCAAACAAATCAAGAACCATTGCTGCGGTTATTGGTCACAGTTTTCTCCTTTTAAAAATGAGCCAGCCTTTATGCGAGGCGAAGGTCATGTTAAGGCAGGCTTGAATAAACTTTGCGATATGCCAACAGATCTGCGCGATCAACCATCAAAGCCTGCCTTATCCCCAAGCCAATATGCGACGGATAATTCGCAAGCCTCCGGATTCATCCGTGGAGAGGGCAGCGTCCATAAGGACGCTGCCCTCTCTGGCTCATTTTTAAATTCATTGAATCGAAGGTCAGAGAGAATTATTCAACCATTAGCATCAGAAGTATCGCCATCACAGCTTGAGATATTTAGCAAGAATAAAGAGAAGATATCAGATAGCCAGCAGATAGCGCCTCAAGTTGAAAGGATACGACATAAAGGGCTAGGGATGAATTTTCTTAGCATTAATGCTCGTATTGCGCTTGGTAGAGAACAGGCTGTGAGGTGGGAGTTCACATGGATTGAGGATGCTGACCTTGAGACAGCAACAGAATTTTCCGGAGCCAAATTATCCACTATCTCAATCATTGAAAACATCAGTGAGATTGGTTTATGTTGGGATTCTTTAGGTAAAATTTTTGGTCGCGATTGGTCAAATACCTTAGTAGTAATCGATGAAATCGAGCTAGGATTGAATCACGTTGTTACTAGCTCAACTTGCCGCGACAGACGGTCTTTCATCCTTCATACTCTTGAGCAGAAATTAAGAGAATGCCTAGACAATGGCGGCTTGGTTGTAGTGGCAGACGCCGACTTAACAGATACAACTCTTGATTATTTAACAACTATTGCGCCTGGATATCCGCCCTTTATTGTTAGCCATGACTTCAAAGGCGAACCTTGGGAAATTGACTTTTATACAGGCAAACGTGATGTAATTTTAAGCCAGATAGAATCTTGGCTAGCCGACCCAAATTGTAGACCGATTGCCATCACTTTAGATAATCAGAAAGAAGCCGAAGCTTTGTCTATACATCTAACAAGAAAATTTCCTTGGCTTTTGCAACAACAAGGAGGGTTAATTAGGATTGATTCTAGGATTACTCAGACAGATTTTGGAAAAGATTTTGTCAAACGACCCAATGAAAGTATTCAAAAATATCAGCCGAAAGCCTTGATTTACACCCCATCACTGGGCGTGGGATGCTCTATTGACATTGAATACTTCGCTCACGTTTTTGGACTGTGCTTTGGCAACCTAGAACCATCTCAAGCACGGCAGATGCTAGCCAGGGTAAGGCCGGCAGTACCGCGTACTGTTTGGTGTAAAGCCAGAGCGCTTAATACCGAAAACGAATCTACGTCTTACCTGCCCTCGGAAATCAAACACCAATTGTTTAATTATTACGAAACATCAACGCAGTTAGTTCAATTGGCTATAACTCTAGCCAGGGAAAAAGCAGAAAACGCACAATCTGACGCCGAACTATTACCTCATTTAATTGAGGTATTGCAGGGAATGATGGGGGAAAATGGCACTTGGAATAATCCCCACATTGACCTTTACTGTCAGCAGGTAGCTAGACGAAATTATTCCCTCTCCCAGTTAGCGGTACAACTACGGCAAGAATTAATTGATGAGGGTCATAGGGTTAACGACTTTGGAGCACAGGAGAAAACCGCCGCAGCAGATGCCGTGCGGCAAGGTAAGGACGAAATCAAACACCATGATGCCACTCGGACCGCGATCGCCAAAGACATTACCTTTGAACAGGCCATTGAAATTAAACGCAAACCAGCCCGGACTGCTGATGAGGATTATGCAGCGACAAAAGCTTTCTTAAAGCGAGAATTGCCTTCTGTGGAACTCACAGCCGATTTTCTTTATAAGGCAGTATATAAGGACAATCGCCGTTGGCTCAATCAAATAAAGCTCCACTGGTGGTGCTTAAACCAGGATGCGATTAAATATGAGGATGAGAAGGAGTGGCGACGCAAATTAAAACAGTTCAGTAAGGGTGTGCCATTTCTGCCGGACGTTAAAACCTACACCCCCAAAGTTGAAGGAGAGCGAAAAATTTCGCCGTCTTCCGCACTTTTGGTGATGGTGCTTAAGGCAGAAGGCAGAGGGCAGAAGGCAGAAGGAGGAAGGAGGAAGAAAGGAGTATAATTAAGACACTTCAAACTTTCGACTTCAAACTTAATTATGAGCTATAGAAATCAGTTTATATGGCAAAGAGCTGTTCAACTTGCCATCCATTGCTATAAATTTACAGACCTATTCCCTAAATCAGAATTGTATGGCTTAACCTGTCAAATACGGCGTTCTTCTGTCTCTGTAGCATCCAATATAGCAGAGGGCTATGGAAGGCGCTCCAAACAGGAATATGTACAGTTTTTGCATATTGCATTAGGTTCTTTGAGAGAACTCGATACACAATTAATCATTGCCAAAGAGGTAGATTTGGCTGAGAAAAATCTTTTTACTCCCCTATTGAAAGAAGTAGAGGAAATGCAAAGTATATTAGTTGCTACTTTAAATAAGCTTAAAGTTGAAAACTCTACCAAAGAGAAACCAGCCAGTAGAAGAGATTAAACAATTGTGGAAAATGGTCAGTATGAAATGATTAAATGCGCTCGTATCTTAACGAGCCTAAATCTATTGAAGACGCAATCCAGCCCTTGTGTTTTAAAATACGTGGAGCATACGGGCTTTTAGTAGATCTAATTTGGCTCGACCATACATCTGGCGTTTAATCAGCTTCAGCTTATTAATTTGTCCCTCAACTTGACCATTACTCCACTCGTACTTGAGAGCAGCAGCCACTGCCAGGTAATCTTGCTGAATACCTAATGCAAAGTTTTTCATTTCAAGAATTTGACTCTCAAGAGCTTGTGCCAGCCACTCATCTAAAATATCTGCTTGTTGGCGTTTTTTAATCAACTCTTGGAATGAAAGTGCGAGGTTTTGTAGTGTCCGGAATTCTGGACACTCATCGCACACATACTTGATAAATGTTTGCTGTTCCAGCTTTAATTGTTCTGATGGTTTTAGTAACCATCGTGCTACACGGCGAGCATTGGGTAGTTTAAAAGTTGCTTGAGCTTGTAGAAATTGTCGCTGCTGTTGGAGTGTCAAATTCTTCCTTTGTTTACGTAGTCGTCTGATATAACGCTCAACCATCTTAATTTTGCCCGAATACCCTTTCGCTTTGACTTCGTGCCAAAGTTGTGTAGCATTTTCACAACCTTCAACCCAACGTTGGTGGAGGTAACAAATGTATGGCTCAAGCTTACTCCCTAACTGAACCTTTGCTCTTTCTGGAAAATTTTCTGCCTGAATGTACTTGCGAATAGTAGGTTCACTTATCCCTGTGGCTAAGCGCAATATCGCGTTGCAAAACACCCTGAGGGGAGCAACTTCCTTACCTCGCAGTACCGGGCATATCGTTGTTCTCGGCGTTGTGCAACTTCAGATGGGTTGCCAGAAGACAACATTGAAACAGGTTCAAGTTTATTAGCGTACTCTATTAGCTGACATTGAGTTACTTTTGCTGCTGAGGGTGCTAAGATTGACTGATTACGGGTGACAAAACGCTCAACTGCTTCGCCTAGATTCTTTAATAGATGCCAACGATCTGCGACTTGTACTGCGTCAGGCGCTCCTTCACGAGCAGCCTCCGCGTAAAAAAGCGCACGGTCTCGACTAATAATTTCAACACCAGGATGTTGTCTCAACCAAGTGGCCAAAGTTGACGATTCTCGGTCGGGTAATAAGTCAACTGGTCGGTGTCGTTCAAGATCTACTAAGAGCGTTCCATAACGATGCCCCTTTTGGAACGCCCAGTCATCAACGCCCAAGACACGGGGAGTTGGATTGTCAGGTAATAAACTTTGCCTAATTCGACGTAGCAGCGTATCTCCACTAATTGGCATTCCCAATCGCTTCGCAAGGAAAGTTCCTGCTTGACCACCCAACATCATTCCAATCAAACGCAGTGAATCGTTAAGTCTAATCGTTTGTCTAGCATAAGCGGCAACTACACTGCCAATACGTTCACAAAATATTCTTTGTGGGCAATTTACCTCTAGACAAAAGAACTTACGGGTTAGCAACTGCATTCGCACCCTGGTTCCTTGCCAAGGTAGATCTGCCACTTGACGTTGATAGTGGCTATGTATGCGAGACGAAGGTTGGTGACAACTAGGACATAGAGCTTTTTGTTGAGTTGTCTTCACAACCAATATAATCAAACCATCTAATGATGTAATTTTTTCTAATGTCAGTGCCTTTGGGTCGGCTAGTATAGGTGTTTCATTCATATCAGCTGTTATAGCTAATTGAAAGGCAACTACAGAAAATAAATAATTACGGATGTCCTCACATAACCGTATAAACTGGGCTTTTGGTTGACATCTGAACCATTAGTTATATAGTCAAACGCTACAAGCTTTGATTAAAATTTTGTTTCTTACTTCTTCGTGCTTTTTACTTCTGCCTTCTGCCCTCTGCCTTCTGCCTTAACACTCATCACCAAAATTGCGCGAGAACCAAATTTCGGGGGAGATGGGCATTAATCATCCCAAAGGCCTTGAAACCTGACAGATGCGAGTTCGGTGTAACGCACTGTGTGCTGAATATTTTTATGTCCTAAGTAACTCTGAATTGTCCGGGTGTCAGTACCTCGATTAGCCTTGGGGTAACCCGTTCCATGCCGTAGCATATGAGCATGAACTCTAAAAGGTAGACCAGCCAACTGACCAGCCCGTTCAATAATTCCACCGACAGTATCAAATGCTAATGGCCCATGTCGAGAGGACTGGAAAACGTAGGGACTAGCAGGATAATCTCTTTGAAGCTTGCGGAGAGAACGAATTTCCTCAGAGTAAAGAGGATGGGTAGACGGAGTACCTTTTTTAACTCGCTTCACGTAAAGTGTCCCACCATTCCAATCTATTTGTTCCCAGCGCAGAGATGCCACCTCTGCCACTCGCAATCCGTGACGGTAGATCAACAAAATTAGGGTTGAGTCGGGCGTGAGCCTGGGAGTATTTGCGAGAGTTAGGCGATTGACGCTCTCCTTTTTGAGTTTTACCAACTTTCGGTACTTGGACGAGCTGCTTGACCATGACCCAAACTCCTGAAAAGCTTGGGGTATACGAACTGATTTTACCAACTTAAACACGAAAGTTGGTAAGCACATAGACATAAAAACCAAGCCAATCTTCTACAGAAATCTATACTCAGGAAGTAAACTTAATTACATTTATATTAAGTATTTAAGCAGCATGAGGCATTCGCTGATTATCTTCGCTATCGACCCTAAATCCGGGATACCATTGCTGAAATTTACTAATCCACTCGTCATTTAAAACTTTTGTTCGGACTTGAATTAGGAGATGGCAACATCCAGGAGTCCACCGCATTTGTTGTTTTTTAACGAATCGTTTGCTAATCACTTGATTGACGGTAGATTCTACAAACGAGCTGGAAATACGTTCTCCATTACGGTAGCGTTCGCCATAATTTGGAATATACTGACCATTATTTGAGATGTAGGTTTCAAACTCCTTTAAATGGTCACAGAGTTTTTCCGCCTCCAGGCTTGGTTCAGTATCATAATCATCTGAAGCTAATGCACAGGCACTATCAATTAAATCTTCAATTTTTGATAATGCTTTAAATACATTGCCATGCCACAAATACCACTTTAAATAAGTCAAATCTTTTTGGATGGATTCGCTCGAAATACCTGTTTCTAAATCTTCTTTACTAATACCTTTGGCAATTTGTTTCATCACAGTTATCCGCATTGTGATGTGAAACCAATCGAGTATATGTTCTGCATTAGGGTTAAGATAATACTGTAGGTCACGTATACTTTCTTCACCATCTGATAAAAATGTGACCTGTTGGTTCATTTGCATCCCTTGGGATTTTAACACCTCAAATATACGTCGTTGGGGTTTAGTATCGTAACAATAAACCATGCCAAAACGCTTGGATGTACCGTCAGCTTTTATACTCTTACCTGCAATAACTTGAAATTGGCCCGCTGTTTTATTTTTCCGGTCATAGAAACGAACATATCCTCCATCCATACCCACTACCAATGGTAAATCAGGTCTAGGCAGCTTGTCCCACTCTCTCTGACAACCCTCGAATAATATTCCTGCTTCTTCTGGTAACTCTGATTCCAAACGCTTACCAAGTGAGTGTAGATTGTTCCGTATAGTTGTAGCGTTTATTTCTCCTTCTATTGGTAGTAATTCTTGTAAGAGTTTGCTGGACAGTCCATAGGACATTAGAGATGCAAATTTTGATTCTAGGTAGAGCAATTCCGGTGATGTGCGCTCTTTTAGCAGGTTGGCTACTGGGTTAAAACTGCGAGTTGCTTGCTCGGTACAGGCACAGTGAAATAATCGATGACATTGCAGTTTTAATTTACCGAAAGGTGTCCTATGTGTGATTGTTCGTTTATCTTTATGCAATAACTTCTTACCACAATGTGAGCATAATTTTTGCTGTTTTTGATATAGAGCTATTTGTTGATTAACTATGCTGCATTGTGTCTGAAGCAATAATTCTTTGCCTTGAGCTAGCGTTAGTCCTAAATTTTCAGGTTGTAGATTACCCTTTTCAATTTGTAAAACTTCTTGAATTAATTGGGTTTCTCCTGATTCTGATTCAACAACTACTTGGATTTTAAATTTCACGCTATCCCCTTGAACAATTACATCAATTCCCTGTTTCCGGTAGCGTATTGTAGTAGATTTTGGTTGACTTTTTGACGGTCGAAACGGTTTTGATAAACTAATAGCCAAGCTAGTAGCGAGCTTGCTTCTTCTCTATCCATGTCAAAATTCTTGTTCCTCAACATGGAAGCAAAACGCTCTAAAACGTCAGAAATAAAAAACTCTTCCCTTGCTTTCATAAAGCCCCAAGGGCCACCACAGTTCTCTGGGGGACAAACACCTTTACCGCCAGTACAGATTGGGTAAGTTTGCTTGGGATCTGGAGTAAGTATCGCTTCTACTCTGATTTGATGCCGCCACCAATAACGCCATGCACCCATTAATGGGCAAATACTAAAGTCATATTCGTATAAAAATTTCTCTTTCTCCCTCAACCCAAGTGACGAGAGTTTTACTTCACAAGCGCGATCGCGCTCATATGGTTCCACCTGGTTGAGTAATCCCATAATACTTACCGTGAATGATGAAATGGTGCAGGTGAATGTCCTCCCACCCCATTGCCAGCTGGATCGTGTAATGCAAATCTTCTATTGTGGTGTCGCTTTTGACAAGTATGCGCCGCCTTCCGCATGGGGCTGATGCCAAGCAGTACTATCTTTAGTTGATAGATGACTTTTTCAGAACAATCAGACATTGAGCTATCTTACCGCGTTATGTCCGTCATCTCCCCCGAAAAAAATCGCTCTCGCGGCAATTGGGGTTGCCGCTACGCCAGTATACAGTCCGTAGAGGAGATTAACTCCTGCCATAATAGCAAATCCCATAAGTTTGGGTACGGAGACAATGGCGGTAGTAGCCCCGGCGATTAAATCTGATGTCAAAGTAGCACGATTGAATCGAAAGGCTCTGGATGGCTTGGGTCGGGGGTTGGATGAGGCGTTACTCATAGGAGGTTCTCCTGCAAAGCAGAGGATCTTAAAGTTGCGTATTATTGCCAGGAAATAACGGTAAAAACAGCGACTAGCGTTATCAAACCAAATAAAACGTCATTCAGGGCATTAAAAATGCGATCAAAAGCGATACCAAAACCAATCACAGATAAGCAATTGTGAATCCAACTTGTCAACGTCCGTTCGGCAGCAGCACGATTGCGCTGTTTTGCCAATTCATTGCTAGCAGTAGTCGATTTCTGGGAAGGGATAGAACTCACAGTTGATTTTCTGAGCTAAGCTAGGTTAATAGCAGATTCTAAGGATTAACAAAACAGGCTACAGGCTAATTTTTCGAGTCAATGCACTCACCAAAATTCCAATAAAGGCAAAGACAGCAATGCAAACAAGCGCGATCGCAACTATCAATGCCAAAGAGCGACGAGGAGTATAGAAATATTCCTCTTCACGCCGAATGTGAAGCAGTTCTTGCTGGTGTTGGATCGTAGCCGCAATCATGGCATAAATACCCAGAGCAATGAAAGCAAGACCGAGAATGCGAGAAAGACGCACTGGATTAATATCTTGAGCCACTTGAAAACTGCGGATAGCGCTGACGATCGCATCAATCCCAAAGCCAAAGCTGATGAGGGCAAGGCTAGTACGAACCCAGGCCATAAGGGTGCGCTCGGCGGCAGCTCGGTTACGCTCTTTGGCAAGTTCGGCTTGAATATTAGGTGGTTTACGATTAGGGAGGGGATCGTTCATTCTCGCTTCCTTATGAAGACACAGCTGATGGCTCAATTGCTTGAACCTGAGATTGAGCAACTTTGCGCTTCATCCACACCGAGTAGGGAAGCCCAGCCACAATACCCACAATCAGAAGGGCGACAATGACGGGAACTAACTTAGCTTGCCCGTTGATAGTTGCAATGAAAATAGCCAACCCCACATTGCGGGCGATGGTTGTCACTGCCAGCCCAGACTGAATATCTGGCTCATAACCACTAGCTAACACGTGCCCAACCACCAGCCCTAGCAAAGTCAGAAAAATAGCAACAAAGCCCGGAACTACACCCAATCCGGGAATAAAATTCAAACCAACAACCAGCGCAAAAAGCGACAACACAATGAATAGCGTATTGGCGATCGTTTTGAGAAAGTTGTTAATTTCCTGTGCCAAGTCTGACCAGATTGTCCGAATTGTCAACCCGATGCTGAGGGGCAAAAACTGCACTAATGCAACTTGTTTTGCTACCAGTAACTCACTTACATTTTCATTCGTGTATGGAAATAGCAGACTAAAGAATTTCAACGTTAAAGGTGTCAGCACAACGGCTAAAAGAGCTAACGTTACTTGTAGGCTAAGCACATAATGGAAGCTTGCTCCTGCTATTGAGGCACGTTTAGTCAACAGCGCCGGGCCGGGTGAGGCAATCAGTAGCATCAGCGCGAGCGCAAAATTTTTAGGCAAATTGAAGCTAAATAATACCAATGCTATTACAATCGCAGGAATCACAATGACTGCGAGAAGCGATCGCCCCAGCAACCCTGGTTTCTTCCAAAAATCAAGCAGTTCTTGAAAGGGTAGTTCTACGCCCAGAGTCAGCATAATTAAGAACACAGTCACAGATGCAAGATTTTGAATAATTTGACTATCTAAATTAATAAATTCCATGATATTAACGTCCTGTACGATCAGCGGAATGTAGGAAGCCAGTCCAATAAAAACCAGCACAATTGCCACTGTGATGCCCAAAGACCAACTAGGAATGTACTTAAAATGATGTTGTTCAAGGTTTTTCAAAGTGCGCCAATGACTCACCATTGCTGCTGCAAGGGCGAACACACCTAAAGTAATTAAACTCAGACCGAGAACTCGTTCTTCGCTTACTCGATCAACAGAAGTACCCGTTTCCACTCTTTTCAAATAGTGAAAAAAGCGATCAATCCCAAATCCAAAGGTAATCATTGATAGCGATGTGCGAATCCACGCCATGAGAGTTCGTTCTGCTGCCATGCGATTACGATCTCTGGCAAGGTCTGTTCGCACCTGGGCCATATCAGTGCGATCGCTTGCTAAGTTAGTACGGACAACCGCGAGTTCGTTATTACTCAAACCAGCAAACAGTGAAGCATTTTGAGCAGACTGCTCAGTTGCTTGTGGATCAGAATTAAAAGGTGTTTGAGAGGAATCACTCATTGGTTAAAGTGAACTTAATGTTCATAAACAGCGAAATATCCGTAACAAAACTCCGCGTCCCTCTGCGTTTTCCTTTGCGACCCTTTGCGTTTCAAATCGCCACTATTTCACGCAAAGCAATACCTACTCAACGCTGACCGCTTCAAGCGATCGCCCTGTTGTTTCAATCCGAAATATGTAGGTAATCACAGCTGCCAATACACAGCTTAAAGACAGCAATAACAGCAGGATAGGTGCTCCTAGGGATTTTTGTAAAATTGGCAGTGTAAACGTGCCAAACACAGCTCCAGCTTTGGCAAAGGCAGCAGCAAACCCTGCACCACTGGCTCGAATTGAGGTCGGGAACACTTCTCCCGACAACAAAAATGTGGTGGAGTTGGGGCCAGCATTCATCATCAAGTTGAAGACTAGGAATCCAATAAAGACAAGCGCGATATTTGGTTGTTTGCCTAATGCCAATACACTAGCTACTGCCAGAATTAAAAGCCCAAGTGCCATCCCCAAGAAACCACTGATTTGCAGCCTGATGCGTCCGAAGCGGTCAATTAACACAACCGCAATCAAGAAACCCGCAATCAAAAACAGATCCACAAAGGCAGACCCTTTCGCAGAAGCCATTTCCTTAGCGATGAAGTTCTCTTCACCGGAAAAAGCCAAAAAACCAATAATAGCGGGTGTAAAAATACCAATCCCGTAGGTAGCAATATCTTGTAGAAACCAAGGAACTGAAGCCAAAATAGTGCTGCGTTGATACCCAGATGAAAATAATGCTCCGTATGAAAGACTTGGTTCCCGTTCTGGTGGATCGGTTTGGGGAGTGATGTAAATCGGCTCATCCAACAGTGTAGATGCTGCCTTTGATGCCGCATCATAGTCACCTCTAGCAATGTAATAACGGGGACTTTCCAGCAAGAAGCTAAAACGCAAAATCCCGACTGCGATCGCCAGCACCAGACCTACCCCCAACATCCAGCGCCAGGCATACTGCATTGCAGGCACAGCCGAGTCTGGGTAGAGCGTTTGGAATATGTGAATCACCACCAACCCAGTCACTGCACCCAAAAGTGCTCCAACAGCTTGGAATGTAAATGCCCCAATCACCATCCGACCCCGCAACCGAGAGGGGACATTCTCGGTAATATAAGACACACTGATAGGATAATCTGCACCAATACCCACGCCTACCAGGAAACGAAACGCAATCAGCGAGGCGGCATTCCAAGCAAGTGCTGTTCCGGCGGTGGCAATCACAAAAATGGTAACATCAACTATTAGCATTAGTTGCCGTCCAATTTTATCGGTAATTGGGCCTAGAGTCAGCGAACCCAACAGTGAACCAGCCACAGCAGCCACAGCAACAGATCCAATTTCTGTGGAACTCAAGCTAAAATCCCGTTGTAAAAAGGGAATCGCCACACCAATGATAAAAAAATCGAAGCCATCTAGGGCAATTAATCCGGCAGACAATACCCACAGTAACCACATAACACGAGTGATATTAGATGCATCCAGCCGTTGCTCAAAAGATAACGGTTGGATAGTTGCAGTTGTTGTCATTTTTGAAATTCCTTCTCAAAACTCTGAAGAAACATACGGGTGTAAGGGTATAGGAAGAAACTAGCTAAGGCTCTAACAATTGCTTGATCACAAGAACTTCAATCTCAATCGCGGACACAATCAGTTCAATTCCCAACGCCAGTTGCATAACCCCAAGCACAAACCCCGATATGCGTAGAGTGACGGGTTTGATAAAAGTCAAAATTTGTCTGGCTGCTAGCATACAAACCAGGTTTAACCCCATGACCAGCAATAGTAACAACACAACAATACTCTGGTTGATACCGACCAGACCAGCCATCACCATCATTGTTAGAGCAATGGCAATGCCAAAGGGTGGCAAAATTGTGGGGAAAGCCAGGGGAGTAACCGCTTGCTTCAGAGAAGGTTGTTCAGGAATTTCAACTTTGGCAGGAGATGCATATTGAGCCATGACAATTTGCAGGGCTACCAAAAACAGCACAATCCCAGCTGTAATCATTAATGCTGGTAACTGAATTCTCCAAACATTTAGGATATTCTGACCAATAATGGCCACCAGAACGATCGCGATCGTTGAGATGACAACACTGCGAAAAGCCAATTGTTGACGCAGTGTTTGATCTGTATTTTCAGTTAGTTGCACAAATACTGGAATGACCTTGAGTGGCCCCAAGGTGACAAAGAAAATGACGAACAAATTGAAAAATCCAAACTGGGACTCTAGGGGAAGCCTGGCAATTTTTGTGGCAATTTGCTGCTTGAAAGAGGGGGACAACACCTGGGGTTGAGACGGAGTGGAAACCGGTGTAGGTATATTTGTTACTTGGGCGATGATATGGTCATTGCACGCCGACCGATCTGCTGTTGAAACCAAGTTGATGCAACCCGTCACAATGGGGTGTGGAGACGCAAATACTGGTTCGGTAAAGTTGAGCCAAATTCCTAAAAGTGCAATCCCTACTATACTTATCCATTGCCATATCCACTTATTTACATGAGTAACGGGCGATCGCCCGTGGGGTTCTGGCTTGAAAATAACCTCACTCCTTTCCCCTCTCCTTAATAAGGAGTGGGGTGTCCGATTAGACGGGGTGAGGTTTTTCATGCATGGCTGTTGCATCATCGATTCCCCTCCTGCAAAGGGATTAGTTAGTTCTAGTCTGAGGCTCGATCCGCAGACGAAGATTGAGAATTCACAGAAGGCGAATTTGGGTTGATAAAATTGAACAGCGTTGAGAGCGGATTAACTCGAAAACCAGGAGCAGTATATTCATGAGATAGGTACTCGCTGGGAATGGTGGTTTGATTGCCGTCACGAATTGCAGAGTAATGGGGTGAGCAAATTTCAATGTTTGCTTCGTTACACTTATCCTGAATATTCTGGTGTAGTTCTGAATAAATTCTTTCTAATTTCATTGGATTGTTTGTGTAGGCTCTTAACTGGTAGCTTACATAGAAATCATTGAGTGCTGTTTGTAACACAAATGGAGGAGGTTGCGACAAAATATCAGTAGTTGCAACAGCCGCTGCAATTAGGGTTTCATGTACACTTCGCCAAGGAGCCTCATAGCCCAAGGTTACTGTTGTGTGCACAATCACTGGGGTTTGCCGATCTTTGAGCAATGTATTGTAGTTAATGACGTTACTTGACAACAAAGCTGAGTTGGGAATCGATACTAAAATATTGTCCAGTGTGCGAATTCGAGTTACTAGAAGCTGTTTCTCCTCTATAAAACCCATGACATCGCCAACTTGGACGCGATCGCCAATTTGAAATGCACGGGTGTACACTAACGAAAAGCCTGCAATCGCATTGGCGATCGCAGTCGATGAACCGAAGGACACCAACGCGCCCAAAACAATAGAAATAGCTTGAAAAGCGGGAGAATCAGAACCTGGTAAATAAGGAAAGGCAATCGCAGTGGCTACAGCAACGATCGCAAAGCTGAGTAACTGGTAAGTTGGCTTTGCCCACTCTGGATAAAATCCTTGGATGACGAGTGTTCTTCGTTCAAGATTTGTAAAAATAAATTTTAAAAAGCTTAGAATATAGCGAGTTAATAGGACAATCAAACCAATCCTCAATAATTTTGGCAGATACCCTAAAAATCCTTGCCATACTGCTGTTAATGCAGCTTGCAAATTAGCAAATAAACTTGTTCCGAACTGTTTTGTCTGAGGAAATAAACTCAAGACCAATGACAGATAAAAATAGAGAAGAGTTACTACAATTACAAAGTGCAAAATTCTCGTCAAGCCTTGTATAATCGCAGAAATTTGTTGAGACGATAACAGATCGAGATTTTGGATACGGATGTTAGGAATCCATCGCTGATGGTGAGCATCTAACCAGTGATAAAACCGTGGTATAACGTTCCACAGAACAAGTAACGTTAATATTAATACAATAGTGCTAACAGCAGCCGTAATCGCCGCACGGGTTAAGTAGGTGGCACTACGTTCTTCTCGATACTGGCTAATTGCATTTTTGATAGTTTGTAAGTATTGATTGGCAAGTGTTTGCTGAGTTAGCTTCACAGCTTTGGCATCTGCATCTGAAACTGCCAAAATGGCAATGTCTTGAGCATAAATGATTGTGCTTGTGCCAGCTTCAGTTTCAACATTACTTGTTCTCAATGTATCAACTGGAATTGTCTGATTATCTGCTACTTGCTGAATTCTGGAGGAAATTCCCTCTGCGCGTTGGTTAATTGATGGTGAAAATAACTTATATTGAATCAAAAATAACGTTTTGTCATCCAGCTTAACAGGTACTCCTTTTGTTGGTGTTTCGGTAGGAGAAGGACTTTGAGCAAAGGTAGAAATAGGGGTGATTATAATTAACAACGCCACAAAAATAGCGATAATAATTTCCCTAAGCAGTCGATTTATTTTTTTATTAAGTGACATGGCATATTTGTGATTTATGCGATCGCTATTAATAAGACTAAGTTTGTTAACTGTTTGGTATTAGTGGTAAATCGCAAAAGTTTTATAAGTTCGTAGTCAGCACCAAGCGTGCTGAAATAGAGGACTAAAGTCCACCCTACGGGAAGCCGCTCTTGCGAGCGTCTACACTACAAACAAATTTACTTGTTAAAAGTAATGACACAATCTACTAGTACAGCACGGCGTAAATAGACTTACCATACAAAATGGCGCAAAAGCCCGGAATACAATTCTTTTGACTTTTGAATGCGTGACTTTTGACTTCCAAGGCAGCGGTACTAGCTTTTATAGTTATGGATTTTGCTTTGGTTGTCACCCCGCGAAATTTGTCAGTTAACAACCAAATCGGTCAGTTAAGAAAGCGTCAGACAGAAAATCTCTGCCTGACGCTGTATTTACTTGAGATGAATGCTGACTTTTTTGAGATTACCGGTGAACGCAAATGGTGTTTCGTAGTCTTCAGATATCGGTGTACCAGTATCAAAACCAACGTCGAAGGTTTCATCAAGGGTAAGTCGGTTGGGTAGGGTCTTTTCAACACGTCCCTCACCAATCTTCCGATTGTTGGCATAGAGGCTGACAAGCCCACCAGCAAAGGGTTTGTCGGCATCTGTCTTATACACAGCTTTGAGTGTAACGTTGCCTGTAGGTAAGGTCTGGTCAGAAACAATATTGAAGCGATCGACACCAGCTAAGTTGTAGTGATACACCAGTTTGCCATCCTTAATAAACAAACCATATCCACTAAAACGACCGCCTTGCGTGAGAATTACTCCTTCCGCACCATTGTTAGGAATAACCACATCTGCTGTAATGATGTGGTTCTTATGTTTGAGATCGGGGGCAGATCCTTCAGGGATACGCATGTGATTGGGATAGCTGAAGGTACTGCGTCCCTCAGTTAGGCTTGGTCGGTTTTCGACGTTAAGGCGTTCCGTTTTGCGATCGTCCAGGGGCAAGACATTGTATTTAGCTGCCTCAGCATAGAACAGATCCTTCATTTCCTGGAGTTTTTGCGGATTTTGCTCAGCTAGATCCTCTGCTTGGGTAAAGTCATTGTTGATGTTGTACAGTTCCCAGTTCATATTGAGGAGGTCGGCTGCCTTAGGGCTGGGGTCCCAAGGGATGGAATCTAGGGCGCTGGCCATCCAGCCATCGTGATAGATGCCCTGGCTGCCCAGCATCTCAAAATACTGAGTGGTATGGTGTGTGGGCGCTTTGGCATCATCGAAGGTATAAGCTAAACTAGTTCCCTCGATTGGTTTTTGAGCAATGCCATTGATTTCGATTGGTGCAGAAATGCCCGTCGCTTCCAGAATGGTGGGAGCAATGTCAATGACATGACCAAACTGGTAGCGAATCCCGCCCTTGTCTTTAATGCGGTCGGGCCAGGAAATTACCATACCGTTGCGAGTACCGCCGAAGTGAGATGCAACCTGCTTCGTCCACTGGAAGGGTGTATCCATTGCCCAAGCCCAACCAGCCGGGAAGTGGTTGTAATGGAGGGGGCCACCAAGGGTATCAATGGCTGCTAGCTTTTGCTCGGTGCTTTCGGGAATTGCGTTGAAGAAGGTCATTTCATTGAGTAGCCCTTCTAAACCACCTTCAGCACTAGAGCCGTTATCGCCTGCGATGTAAAACACCAATGTGTTGTCAAGTTTGCCGAGATCTGCGATCGCATCCACTACCCGACCGACTTCATTATCCACATGGGCAGTAAACCCGGCAAATATTTCCATCATCCGGGCATAAACCTTTTGTTCGTCTGGTGAGAGAGAATCCCAAGCGGGTAGTTCTTTAGGACGCGGGGTTAGTTTGGCATCAGCCGGAATTACCCCCAATTTCTTCTGCCGCTCGAATGTCTGTTGACGATATTTATCCCAGCCCATATCGAACTGACCCTTAAACTTGTCAATCCACTCCTTGGGGGCTTGGTGCGGTGCGTGGGTTGCACCTGTCGCTAAGTATACAAAGAAAGGCTTTTCAGGGGATATGGCGTTTAACTGTTCAATATAGCTAATGGCATGGTCTGCCAAATCGGTAGTCAAATGGTAGGGTGAGCCATCAGCATTGATCTTGGGTGCTTCGAGACGGGTAGTATTTTCTACTAATGCTGGGGTGAATTGGTCAGTGTCACCACCCACAAAACCGTAGAAATAATTAAACCCTTGAGTTCTAGGCCAATGCTCAAACGGCCCAGCCATGCTGGTTTCCCAATCAGGAACGTTATGTTCCTTGCCAAACCATGCAGTGCCGTAGCCATAATCTTGGAGAATTTGAGCAACCGTGCCTGCACTCTTAGGAATCTCTCCGCTGTAACCAGGGAAACCAGTTCCCGCTTCGGTAATCACACCTGTACCAACAGAGTGGTGATTGCGTCCAGTCAGTAGAGCAGCACGGGTGGGTGAACACAGCGCGGTAGTATGAAACTGAGCGTATCGTAAGCCGTTTTTTGCCAATTTATCTAACGTTGGGGTGGGGATGGGACTACCAAAAGTGCCTGTCTGTCCGTAGCCAACGTCATCAAGTAACACTAGCAAAACATTGGGTGGATTTTTCACACCATAGGTAGATGGCAACTTTAGTTGTGACTTTACTGGCTGGGAGTCTTTGTAAGTTAAACCGATTTTGCCTGTGAAGGGTTTGTCGGGATGAGGTATGAGTTCCTGCGCTCGCGCAGGAAGGGGGAAAAGGTTGATGCTGACAAAGATAGCAACTAGCAAGGACATGGCGATCGCTTTGGCAACTCGTAGAAATCGCTTGTGCCAAAACTGAGTAAATGATTGCCAATTCAAAATCTGTCTCCTTTTGTTTCAAGACTTCAAGTCAAAAGTGACTTTTTCAATCGAGCCAGTAAACTTAAACGGTGGCTTATACGCCTTGCTAACCGGAGCTTGCAAATCCATTCCTACATCTTGGGTATCCAAACCAAATCGACCCGGAACAGTTTTTTCAATCCGACTCTGACCCACTTGACGACCATTGATAAACAGCTTGCCCGTACCGCCTTTACCTACACCATCACCGTCATAGTCAAAGTCAAAGCGCACTTTAACCTTGCCTGTTGGCATCGGTGATGACGAAGCGATCGAGTAGCGATCAATGTCGAAGTAGTTGTAGTCGTAAGTGAGCTTGCCGTCTTTGATGTAAAGGGTGTAGCCTCCTGTCGTACCACCAGATGCCAAAATTACTCCTTCAGTACCTTGATCGGGAATCACCAGATCGGCAGTAATACTATGAGACTTGTTTTTGGTATTGGGTGCGATTCCCTCTCCCAGACGAGTCATCCCGTCGTAAAACTCAAAGTGGCTACGACCAGTGGTAAAGCTGGGGCGATTGCTGGGATCAATTCGCTCAGCAAAGCGGTCATCAAGTGGAAAGACGTTGTACTTATCTCCCTGCAACAAGAAGATTGCCTGTAGTTCCTTTAATTTCTCAGGATTGGTTGCTGACAAATCATTGGCTTGAGTAAAGTCTTCCTTAAGGTTGAACAATTCCCATTTATCTTGGTTAAAAGGAACCGTTCCAGCATTTTTCCAAGGAACCCGATTATGAAATGCCGATGCCATCCAGCCGTCGTCGTAAATCGCCCGATGCCCAAACATCTCGAAATACTGAGTATCTCGCTTCCCATCAGCCTTTTCACCTGCTTTATCAAAGGTGTAAGCCAAACTCACCCCTTCAATTGGCTTTTGAGGAATCCCATCAAAGAACCTTGGTTCGTCGATACCAGCCACCTCTAGCAGAGTTGGAGCGATATCAATTACATGGTGGAATTGGTCTCGCAGTCCACCCTTATCTTTAATCTGCTTTGGCCAAGAAATTACCATCGCATTACGAGTACCACCGAAGTGGGAAGCCACCTGCTTTGTCCACCGGAAGGGCGTATCCATTGCCCAAGCCCAACCCACAGCATAGTGAGGTGAAGTTTCAGGACTACCCCAGATGTCGTAACACTTCAAGTTATCTTCGATTGTGAGATCAAGCCCGTTAAGATTGAGCATCTCATTACAGGAACCAATGAGACTGCCCTCGGCACTGCCTCCGTTGTCACCAACGATGTAGATGACCAGTGTATTGTCTAGTTTACCGAGTTGGTCGATCGCATCCACGACACGCCCGACTTCGCGATCGCTATATTCTAAATAACCCGCATAGGTTTCCATCTCACGAGCAAAGAGTTTATGCGCCTGCTCGTCAAAGCTATCCCAAGCAGGCATTTCTTCAGGACGTGGCGTGAGTTCGGCATTAGCTGGAATCACACCCAGTTTTTTCTGGCGCTCAAAGATAATTTCTCGCTCCTTGTCCCAACCGTGGTTAAACTTGCCTCTGTACTTTTCGGGATACTCTGGTGGTGGTTGGTGGGGAGCATGGGTGGCTCCTGGCGCAAAATAGGCAAAGAAGGGGCGATCGGGCGCGATCGATTGTTCATAGCGAATCCAGGCGATCGCTTGATCTGCCAGATCGTGGGTGAGGTTATAGCCTTGTTCTGGTGTGGCGGGTTGATTGATAGGGTTCTGGTTTTCGTACAGCGTCGGATACCATTGGTCAGTTTCCCCACCAATGAAGCCATAGAAATAGTCAAAGCCTAAGCCATTGGGCCAGCGATCAAACGGGCCTACCCCACTGGTTTGGTTGTCGGGAACGTTGTGATTCTTACCAAACCAAGCTGTGCTGTAGCCATTGTTCCGTAAGATTTGCCCAATTGTTGCAGTTTTCTTAGGGATCAAACCCGTATAGCCAGGATAAGCTGTTGCCAGTTCCTGAATTGTTCCCGAACCTACTGAGTGATGGTTGCGACCCGTAAGCAGTGCCGCACGGGTGGGTGAGCAAAGCGCTGTGGTGTGAAAGCGGTTATAGCGCAAACCATTAGCTGCTAATTTGTCTAGGGTAGGTGTTTCAATTGAACCACCAAAAGTTTTTGATGCTCCAAAGCCAACATCATCCAATAGCACCAAGAGAACATTGGGCGCGTCCTTTTTGGCTGACGGTGTGTTGAAAACAGATAAATCAGGTTTGGCATTCTGGTAGGTAATCCCAATCTTGCCATTAAATTTGGGGTCGGGTTGGGGTAATAATTCACTAGTGGCAAAAGCAGGAGGAGCGATCGCCAATAATGTAAACACAATACTGAGCAGGAAGATTATTAATTTCCTCAGCGTTGCGTTTAGCTTGAGCAATAAAATTGAGTGCATTACTGAATCCTTACTATATTGGGTGGTAGACAAATTTGTGCGTTAGCTACTGATCGCTGATTTGATCGTGAATAGAGGTCATCATCCTTAAAACTTCCAACCCAGCCCCAACCACAATCCCTCTGCTCGAAGGGTAACTTCTCGTTCTCCAAGCCGACCATCTTGCTCTACGCTAAGCTTGTAGAAGCGATAGGCAGGTCTAAGAAAGAAGCTACGTGAAAGTTGCCAGTCAAGCCCAAGCAGCACATCCCAGTTTTCTTTAATGTCACTATCAGTTGGGATTGAAGTTTCTGCTCTGACTGCTAATGCAAGGTTTTGAGCCAGGTTTAGCTTGACGCGTCCGCCTAGCAGAGGTTCAAACCAATCTGGGCCAAATTCAAATTTAGGACCGGGGTTAAAATCGACTGTTTCCGTGATGCTGCCATAACTGACTCCTCCAAAAATTTCAAAGCTTAGAGATGGAAAGTACTCTTTGGAAGAAGATTGCTTGTCAACAGTTCCCAATGGCACAGTACCAAGATGCCAACCGAGTGCTAAATCAGCCGTAATAATCTCTGTATCTGACTCAATATCTATTCGCTGACCACTTTCCTCAATGCCGATCTTGGTGTAGGCTCCATCCAAAATAAATCCAACATCGCCACGCCAGGCTTCAAAGCTACCTGCCAGCCACAACAGTTGATTGAAATTGAAATCAAAAAAATCGCCTAAATCCAAGTCAATGTCAATATCTACCGGAAGGCGTTCTCGGCGTTCTCCAGAGAGGATCTCCTCAGAAGGGCGATCGGAAGGACGATCGCTATTAATCTTTGCTTCATCTCCAACGACAACTTTACCGTCAACAGAGAAAGGAACAAATAAATAGGGTTGAAATTCAAATCGCCAACCGTTCTCCTCGTCTTCTGCTTTATTGTTGCCAGCAGTCACCGAGTTTAAATTTAGTTTTGTTTGCTGACATGTTTGTTGCCAACTCTCCTTAGAAAGTGCAGGGTTTTGGGTTGGTTGATATTGTCTGTTAAAGCCTGGGCAAAAAATAAAGAATCTGAATGAACTAGAAATATTGATACTGCTTGCCGAAAATTGTTCTTCACTGAGATATGTAAAAATATTTTGTGATGAAAGATTGCGATCGGTATTAGTTTCTTCCAAATAGGACTGAAACTGGACGCCTGGCTGACCACTAACTGTTCTATCTGTCCTGTTTGTTGACTCTAGAAGATCTGCGGCATTGGTGCTAACACTGGAAACATCCGCAAATTCAGCACTCACTAACTGCAACCAATCTTTTGCAGGTGATGCTGTATCAATCGAAATGAGCATGTCGATGATTGATCGTGTGTCAACCGTAGTTGTTTCTTCCAGTTCAGGTTGTCCAGTTTCCACTGCAACAGTAACTGGAGCGATCGTCAATAAGGAAGCGATCGCGCTCAGGTTCGCCAAAAATAAGTTCCACCATAATTTGCTTTGCATAACTTTATACTTCTCAGACAATGCTCTTGACCAAGCGAAACCCAATATGAGTAGTTCCTGTATCCGGGGCTTGTGACTCCCGCGCCGCCGGACGGTAGCGGCTGCAATAGTTCTTAGCACACAAATAAGAACCACCTTTGACTACATGCAAGGCTCCGTCTTGGGGTTTTTTCGGGTCAAAACTTTTATCCTGGCTTGGGCCAGTAGGATTGGTACTGTGAGCTTGGCTATCATGTCCAATGCTGAACCAGTCAGAAGTCCACTCCCAGACATTGCCAGTAATGTCGTACAGTCCGTAACCATTGGCTGCAAAGGAACCAACGGGAGCTGTACCAATATATCCATCTGCTTTCGTGTTGAAAAATGGAAAGATTCCCTGCCAAGTATTAGCTTTTTTTTCAGAATACTGATCACCCCAGGCATAGATTTTGCCATCCAAGCCGCCACGAGCCGCGTATTCCCACTGAGCCTCTGTAGGTAATGATTTACCCGCCCATTTGGCATAGGCGATCGCATCTTCGTAGGCAATGTGAACCACAGGGTAGTTTTCTTTACCTTTGATATCGCTGTCGGGGCCAAAGGGATGCTGCCAATTAGCACCCGGAACCCAATACCACCAACTGAGGTAAGCTACTTGCTTGGCTCCTTCTTCTGGTGGCTTAAATACTAGGGAACCTGGTTGACGTTGTTCATCTGGTAAGTCTGGAAACTGTTCTTTAGATAAGGGACGCTCCGCGACTGTTACATATCCTGTTGCTTTCACAAATTCGGCAAATTTGGCGTTAGTTATCTCGTATTTGTCTATGCAGAAGCTACTAATTTTCACATCTTCAGCCGATCGCTCTTCGACAAAACCAGGATCGTCCGAACCTATTTTGAAAGTACCTCCAGGGATCAAAACCATGCCTTCTGGGCAAGATGAGTCGGTAGATTTTGATGTAGCCGCAATCGCACCTGGGCTGAGCGACAAAATAGCGATCGCCAACATACAAATTAATAGCGAGATAAATCTCAAAAAGAGCTTGTAATTATTCATACTAAGCTTATTTGTTAAGTTCACTTATACACTTAGTGAAGACGTTCTTCCGGGTTAGCCAGCACATCAATCACCGCAGTACTTTCCAAAATCAAGATGTCGTCTTCTCCTGGTTCAACCTCAACTCCGTAAGTATCTCGGATACGAAACCATCTTTTTGATACTTCCGCAACTTGATTGTGGTTGCGATGGATGGTGTATTCGTGGTCTAAAACATTGCCTTGAGCGACTAAATCTTCCCCACCTGCGACATTAATTAAGTAACGCTCTCGCAGAGGTGAAATTAAAGCCTTTTTGACCGTGGCGATCGCACTCCCATCTTGCTTTTTAGGGACGAGTTGTAATTTACCTTTGGTATACTTGGGTATCACCGCGATTATTACCCCTGCAAAAAGATTGCAAGCGAAACTGTATAACTTAGTTCCATTAGCAGAAATATCAATGGGACGATAACCTTTTTCTATATCTCCCAATTCAATCGCCGTGACAACATCAAACTTTGGTCGAGCTGGATTGTATCGAAAGCGCATCCCCGAAACACGCGGGAAAAATTCACCGGGATGGTGTGGATCGTCAACCAAGAAAAATTCCAAGATAGTCTTGAGTTCTTTACCTGTAAAGTAAGTTTGTACCAGTGCGCTACCGGCAGTAGTATCAACGATACCCCCTCCCAGTGGGGATATAGCAAAGATATCGTAGACCGTCTGCACTCCAGAACGACCTTTAGTCAGTCCCGCACGAATCAAGCCGTTGGCTGTGAATCCAATATCTGCATTAGTCGCCTTGCGAACAGCATCAGTTACGACATTGGCAAGGGGTGTTCCCGCCTCAATATTGTTGTAATCATTTGTCCAATCCTCAGAGATAACTACTAAGGGTTGAGTCACTTTATACCCGCGTGGAGCAAAGATAACCGCACTTGCCCGATCTAGAAACCGCTCGACTTCTTTCTGAATCAAGCTATCACCTTTGATGTTGTCTTCAACTGGAATCAATCGGTAGGATACCAACTGTGGTTTTCCTGATTCCACCCCTATCACCAATTCACCCAGATATTCGCCATATTTTCCAGTCTGGACAACAGGTCTACCGTCTACCAGCACTGCTTTTTTGAGATATGTGTGAGTATGTCCCCCAACCACTAAATCAATTCCAGGCACTGCTTTCAGTAATTCTACGTCCTCGCCTGTAGTGAAAGTGCCATCATCATTTTCGTTCATGCCGCCATGTTGAAGCGCAATGACGACATCTACCTTTTCTTTGTTACGCAGGGTGTCAACTAGACGTTTTGCGGTTTCCTTGGGGTCGTCGAATTTAACACCGCCAGGATCAATTGCGTATTTCGAGGCATCGTATCCGATCAATCCAATAATACCGAAGCGAATTCCCCCCCGATCAATCACCTTGTAAGGACGGATCACTTCTGCTTTTGCTAGGCGTTGCAGTTCTGCAAGACGAGGTTCTTGGGCATCAAGTCGGGTGTTGGTAGCTAGTATGGTTGGCACGAAACCCGCATTTGCTGCTTTGGCGATCGCTTTCCCTAGTCCATCAGGGCCGTAGTTGAACTCGTGATTGCCAAAAGTTGTAGCATCATAGCCCATACGTGCCATCAATTGCAGTTCTGAGCCGAGTTCGCGGGTAGCCGCCGCCGCCGCAGTCCCCATCGTGGAATCCCCAGCGTCAAGGGTTAAAACTGGGCCGAAACGACTCATTTCCTGGCGTCGTTGGGCAATTAATGCTGCTAGACGTGCATAGCCACCTCGGGTTCGATCGTTCTCAAGCACCATCGGTGAATAATCACTGACTGGGCCCACTCCTAAAAGGTTGGAGTGCATGTCATTGGTATGAAGGATAGTGAAAACTTTGCGATTCTCAGTCAGGGTGAGAGATTGTAAAGGTTCCAAAGTTGCAATCGCACCTGTCAAGAGTGTCCCCTCCAAAAATTTACGCCTTGAAACACAGATAATTCGTCTAGATTTCATACTTTTGCTAAAGAGTGTCATGCGATCGCCAAGAGCAACTAAAGCTCATCTAGTGATGGCGATCGCTAATCAAACAATTTCTGGAGTCTCAGAAATCATTTAGCCCTTTACAGGCTTAACTAGCCCCGGCAGGGGTTTGCAGTTGCTCTAATATTTGGTCAATGGTAAAGCTGGCAGCCTTCTGGCGTGGCGGGAATTCCTTAAAGGTACTTAAAAAATCAGCCACAAATTTCTGAGCTGGTAAAAGCAGGAACACGTGGTTTAGATACCAATCCCAGTATGTATTAGAAGTGATGCTAGCTCTCTCATAGGGGTCGGTACGCAGATTGTAGAGCCACGCTATCCGCGTCTTCACGAACGGCTCACCCCAGAGTGCTAGGGTACCTGGCTCTCGCTGCTGAGCAAAATGCATTTTCCAGTTATCGTAGCGAAGTGCAAGCAAGTCGCCATCATCGGAGAAGTAGAAGAACTCTTTTCGGGGGCTATGCTCTTCCTGTCCTGTCAGATATGGCAAGAAATTGTAGCCGTCGAGATGAACTTTGAAGCTTTTCTTGCCTATCCTATAGCCTTTGAGCAGTTTGTCTTTAATGTCGGCTTCACCAGCCGCTGCTACCAGGGTTGGCATCCAGTCAAGATTTGACATGATTTCGTTGGAAACTGTACCAGGCTTAATATGTCCAGGCCAGCGCACCATGAAAGGAGTGCGGAATGCACCCTCCCAACCAGTGTCCTTCTCGCTGCGGAAGGGAGTCATGGCAGCATCAGGCCAAGAATTCATGTGCGGGCCGTTGTCGGTACCGTAAACCACGATGGTGTTGTCAGCAATGCCTAGCTCATCTAGCGCATCAAGGATCTGACCAACGTTCTTATCATGGTCGATCATGGTGTCATGGTAAGGGGACTGCCAGCGTCCAGCCTGTCCCACACTCTCTGGCTTGGTGTGGGTACGGAAATGCATATGAGTGAAGTTCGTCCACACGAAAAAGGGCTTGCCTGCTTCGACCTGCTGTTCGATAAAGTTGACCGATCGGTTCGCAACGTCGTCATCGATGGTCTCCATACGCTTGGTAGTCAGCGGCCCAGTGTCTTCGATACGACCATCGGCAAAGCTGTGGATGACACCGCGAGGCCCGTACCTCTTTTTGAAGTCAGGAAAGTCTTTTGGATTCGGGTAATCCGGGAGTTCTGGTTCCTCTTCAGCGTTCAAGTGGTAGAGGTTGCCGTAGAATTCATCAAAGCCGTGGTTAGTAGGCAAAAATTCGTCCTTGTCCCCCAGGTGATTCTTACCAAACTGTCCAGTAGCGTAGCCTAAGGGTTTCAGCACCTCAGCAATGGTTGGGTCTTCTGGTCGCAAGCCAAGGTCAGCACCAGGCATTCCTACCTTACTAAGACCTGTGCGAAAGACACTCTGCCCTGTTATAAAGGCTGAGCGACCAGCGGTACAGCTCTGCTCACTGTAATAGTCAGTAAAGAGCATACCTTCATTCGCAATGCGATCGATGTTGGGGGTGCGGAATCCCATCAGACCTTTGGTAAAAGCGCTGATATCGCTTTGTCCAATGTCGTCACCCCAGATGACAACAATGTTAGGCTTAGTCGGCTTTGCTGCTACTACAGATGTTGGAGCCGTTGTTGGTGCTGTAGTCACTCCCGGTGTTGGAGTTATCCCAGGCGCTGTAGTTACTGTAGGCGTTGGAACTGTTGGATTAACCGATCTATAAGAACCGTAGGACGGATAATTAGCCGCTAGGGCAATACCGCTGCTAAATAAGTTTGACAACACAAAAAGAATTGTCACTCCAATTATTTTGGCAGCACGGAGAAATTGCAGTCGGCGGTAATCATACTTCGCTTGAACAGATAAAACCTTCAATGAAGGTCTTACAACTGTTTTTTGATTGGACATAAGGTTGTGATTTGATGTAATTTGAGCAAAGGTGTAGAACTGAACTGGATGCTTTTATTCATGAAGCTACGCCTAGCACTATCGACAGTACTGAAATTACAAAGTCAAAAACTTTGTCATCCTACTATTGATAGAGATTGAATGATTAGAATTGAAGAAGTTGGTTATATTAGTTACAAGAGTTAAATTGCCCAATGGCAATTACCAAGCATTCATAAATAAGAAATAAGAAAAAGAAATTGAGACTCACTCTTTATATAGCGCTCTTCCATCACTTTGCTGAGAGAAAAATCAAGCCCAATTTTTAAACTTTAGATGTGACAAGGGTTTGAGAGTTTATTTTCTAACCAAATGGCTGAAATAAAGGTTTTTGGTAAAAGTCTTGTGCCGCAAGGATTTTAGATTATCCTCTCATGAGAGTGATGGAAGAGCGATAGACAGCTTTTTATAGCATTTCATCAATTTTTGCCTGGTTCAATGGCAGATAAGCCAGTTAAGCAGAATTTTTACTCGGTTAATAAAGATAAGACAATTTAGGGCGTGTGATCAAATTTAGAAGGGTGGGTATTGAGTTTGAGGGAGTGAAGGAGGTGTAATCTCTTTGGATGGATGAAAAGGGGGAGCACCTGAGATGAGCCGAAGGTATGGGTTAACTGGACTTTAAGAAAAAAGGCGAGCGAAAAAGATTAAAATCCAAATAGAGAAAGCATTTAACCTGTTTTTAGCCTCAAACAAAACCGCGCTCGGTTTTATGAGCAACAAAAACTTCCATGTTATTTTGTAACCAGCACCCATAACGGTAAGAAATACCTGTTAAAAATGCTTCTAAAGTTTCTGAAAAAGTTGTTAAACTTTGATGAGCATAACGTTTTCTTAGTCCACCCATTAATTGCTGATAAACAATGAAAGTATAAGCCGTAAAAACTAAAATAAAGTGACGAATTAGACGGTCTTTTTTTCTCATCTGGTATTCTTTTAATCCTAACCACCCCTTAGCCTCTTTATAGAACTTTTCAATATAATTTCTTGAAGAAAAACTGGTTACTATCCATTCACCTGTTACTCCAGATTTATTAGTAATTAAATAATCTATTTCCGTGGCTTATTCATAAGAACTAGCATTCATGACGATAGCTATAGTTCTTTCACCTTTCAGCCCATTTATTTCAGCTTGTATCACAGCAACCCAAACAGTTTTAGGTTTATCCAGTTCTACAGTAACAGCTTTGAAATCGTTTTTTTGCAAGCATAATATTATCTCATCTAACCTTTTATATGACTCTTTATCTCTAGTTTTTTTATCAATAACAGCAGCAAGTCTATTTTTCGCTAAACCCCCAATATAGTTAACAGTTTTTCCTATTCCTCAATTGTCCTTGGGGTTTTCTAAACTTCAATCGCCCCTATCTTGCAGTGCGATCGCCCTTCTTACGACCGCAATGGAAACCGCCGCATCATAAGCGTGCACATCCATCGCAAGGGGTGAAGTCGTATGATGAACCACGCCTTGTGAGGAGCGCTCGCGCTGCGCCAGGATCTGACTCGCCCAAGTAAACCACGCACTCACATCCTCAGTCAGTCACCACATTCTTACCCTTAGCCCGACTGCGTTTCTCTGTTGATAAACAGCCCAGTTGGGTTTGAGCACCACCCCTGAGCAAGTGCCTTCTTTCAGTCGGGCGATCGCGGGAGTGCACTGGCTGATCAGTTGCAATTAACTGATAGAGACTGCATGGCATATGGGATCTCGGTGAAAATAAAATGTGCGTGCCGTTGCACTGTCCCCGACAAAATTGGGCAGGCTTGTATCAGGCTTATTCAATTGGCCAACGAGTTATCTTTCTCAGAAGCCTGCCCAATTTTGGTACGTGGAAGACCCCTAACCCGATCAAATATATTTCGACTCAGCCCAAGGATTGATGAGCGTTCCGTTTAGAGAGGCGGAACGCAAGGGCGGCACATTTTATTACTTGGAAAGGCCTATGGGATGGAAGTGCTGAAATATGCAAGTTATTGGGGTGCGATCGCTACTCCTTTGTTGGATGCAACCAGAGCGATCGCTGTGTTCTAAACCTTGGCGTCAAAGTTTAGCTGGGCAAGAAGTACAATTTAAAAAATTTGTAGAACCAAAAATAAGTACAGACCATTAATAGCTGAGGTGAAATCTAAATTGATTGAAGCGTGGTTAAATTCCGGACTGATTATCGCTTCCAGATATCAGGATAAAATCTCGCAACAGAGCATAGCTTCTGCAAAGAGTCTTGGTGAGCGAAGTAGTACAAAAGATTTTCGGTTTTATTCTATGCTGTTTGATGGAATTTCTATTGATGGGACAGTTTCTATTCTAGATATTGGATGCGGTCAAGCAGAGTTATTATCTTTCTTAAAAAACAACTACCCGCACGTGAAAATAGATCGCTATTTAGGACTTGATCTTGTTAAGGAATTTCTAAATGTAGCGCAGTGTAATTATCCAGATTATGAGTTTCAGCTTGGGAATTTTATTTGTGAACAATTCTTACCGAAGCAATCCTTCACTATAGTTATAGCTCTTGGAGTTCTTGTCTCGCGAGTACCATATTATCAAGAGTTTGTCGAACATTTTATTAGGAAAATGGTTCAATGCAGTTCAGGTCATATTTTATTCAATTTGATTAGTGAAGTCGATTTCTCATCACAGAACTACGTTAATTATGAGCAGGTAGGTCACTCGACATGTTTTTCTAGGAAAGCTCTTGAATCCATTCTAGATAAGATTGAAGACATTAATTATCGCATTGTGGAGGCGCGAATTTTCCCAGATGCTACAGATATGTTTGTTCACGTTTTTTGTAGAACCTGTTGAAAAATGTAGACTTTCTATGAAGGATTTGAGTATCCTCTCAATAATTTGGGGTAGGTAAGGTTTAAGTAAATAAAAGAATATAAAAGGTTGAATAACTAGGCGTAAATTGTTGAGTAGATTCTTCCATCCCGAAACCTCGTCCATAGTGCTGGGGAAAACCGGGATAGCGGAAGGATTGCCCAAAGCGGTGTTTGAGCATTTTTTTGGATGGAGGTAGCGATCGCCATCAACGACATGTACATTTAAAATAAGTTTGTAAAGTTTAAGAGTCCTGAAAGCCTTGAAATAACGTACTTATGGTTTGGTTTAGAAAATAATAAAGTCGTAAACTGTCACATGAGTAGGATTTACTCCTTGACAAAAAAGATTAAGTATGGGTTGTGGTTTGAGAGGCATTGAAAGTTTGATTGTTCAACGAGACAGAGCGATCGCACTGTAGGGCTTGAAAAGCGATCGCGCTTCCATACTGACTCTGGATTTTTGATGCAGGACACTCGTAGGGGCAGGGGAGCAAACAATTCAAAATTCACCCAGCAAAATTCAAAATGCAAGCAGGGTAAGAGATTACGCAGGACATGCGGAGGGGCATTGCAGGTATGCCGCCATCATAACAAATTGCTGTATCCGTGCTGGTTATAAAATCACGCCGTCAGGCGCTAGCAATGCGTTTGAGTCGTGGGGTGCAGCCCTATATGTGCATTACTTGCGCCCCCTACTGCTGTCTGTAAAACTTGTGGATCTAATATTGTGAGTCCTGTTAAGGGTGCAAAAATTCCGTAACCTCTATCATAAGAGGAATCAAGTGTTGGCGATCGCTTTACCTCACATCTTGCACCAAGAAAAATTGATGGTATTTAGTAACTCAGTATTAGTCCCAAAATCCTTTATTTATCGATAAAAGCCTATAAAAATAATGTAACTTTATCGCGCATATCTTTGCTTTGTACGGTTTTGTACCTAGAGGTGCAAGATATGAGTTTACTCGGTAGTGGCTCGAGCGCTCGTTGTTAAGCCGCTTTAATGACGGTTAGTAGTGAAAACTTTGGTTTTGTTGCAGCGATCGCCCTAAGGTGTGTGGCTTAACGTGTCCAAACAGGAGTTAAGTCGGCACTCTTGTTCGGAGCGATCGCCCTCCTTACTTGGGGCAATGGAAAGCGCCGCATCCTCTGAGCGTACATCCACCGCCAAAGAGTGAAGGCTTCTTAACGACGCCTTGTGAGGAGGGCGATCGCTGCTAGGGTGCTTCCTGGCCCATTCAAACCACGCACTCACATCCTCAGTAACCACATGCTTCTCCTTCGCGCCACTGCGTTTGGAGCAAGGCGTGAACCGGGAGCAGTTGGGTTGTTGCACCACCAGGGGTGCAAGTGCTTCTTTGACACGTGCGATCGCTGCCAATGCTGTTTCCAATTTGTTTTCTAGTTGGACAACGCATGGAGTGAAGCGCTCCTGATTGGTCATTACATATCCATGAGTCGCCCAACCGCGTGACAATAGCTGTGGAGGGGTTGGGGGTTGTGGCGGTAGCGCGATCGCAGCAACTCAGGCGGCAACGACGGCAGTTGGTGCAGTGGTGTGCAAGCGGTGCAACGAGCGATCGCTCGTGTCAAAGAAGCGCTGCACCAGGGCTGGTGTGAGAATCCGACTGCAAAGGTTCATTAACAACTGTCGCAGTGGGGCTAAGGGGAAGAATGTTACAGACGTGTTGATTGAATTTTGAAACTCTTGGTGCCAAGCGTTTTATCTTTAGCTTTTCAACACATGTGTAACACTACCTGATAGAAACTGACTGTTAGGAAACGATTCTCAAATCAGCTGCTTTGATTCGCATCAAAGCACTCAGGCAGATGGATAAAAATTGATTAATGTGGCGGATTTTTGACTATGCGTTGCCTAAGCATCCTGACAAAGATGGACAACCCTTTATATATAGTCGCCTTGCTCATTATTGCCGCAAAAACTGGGCAGGCTTAAAAAGCCTTTTAGAGTAGCACTAAGAGCAGATCGACTATTCCTAGAAGCCTGCCCAGTTTTCAGGTTCTGGCTCCGACACCATATTTTTAGTTAAGGGGCTTGCTCAAGCGTCACGTCTCAAGAATTTATGTATTTTTGCAATAAGGACAGTTCAGAGCAAGCGCTTAGTTGTCCATCTTTGTCCACGTTTCATCACACACCAACTATTACGAGGTTCACAATCTTTTATTCTCCCCGAAAATGTAATTCTCCAGAGTAGTTGCGTAAAATCTTCAAATCACCCAGACAAATAACTTAGACACACCTAACGATTGTGGATTAAATAACTCGGGGCATTTATGTGTAGGGGCGAAGCATTCAGTAGATGGTCTATCCACACAAACAAAGGTTTTTGACTGATTGCTTGGCCGTGGAAAAAAACTGCACCCCTCGCGTAACCATGCGTGGTTTATTGGCGGATGCCAACCATTTTTTCGTGGTGGGTTCTAACGCGCGAGCGGTTTAGAGCAACAATCTTGAGAATTATTGCAATAATCCCGCTCGCGCGTGAGTGTCTTTGCGCGATTTATGTGGATTTATGCGTCACCCCTACGCCATCTCGAATTCCTCGACCTTATTAAATTTTTATTCCTAATTCACAAATGATTGGAGATTTGAGAACATGATAATGACACAACAAGATTGTCCATCGCCCATTGCTGCACCGAAAAATGACCAATTCTGGATAAATCTGAGCAATGGACAGCAAGGAGGGCGCTTAGCTGCAACATCAATGCCAGATCGCGATTGGTGGACAAAGCTGTGGTCTTATCCCCAAGAAACTTTAAAAATTATGGGCTTGCAATCGGGTATGTCCGTGCTCGATCTCGGTTGTGGATATGGACATTTTACTATTGCTGCTGCACAAATAGTAAAACCAGCGCTTGTTGTTGGTGTTGATATTGACTTTCCCATCCTTGCTCAAGCTCGACAAGCAGCACAACAACTCCCCAACTGTCTGTTGCTTAACCAAGATATCCTTGCGATCACACAGGTGATTGCAAATCAGTTTGAATACATCACGATTCATAGCACTTTCCACGGTTTACCAAATCCCGTAGAGTTTGTCCGTCAAATCGTTAGTTTACTTAAACCAAAAGGGTATTTTTCAGTAGTTAACTGGCGACCAATTCCACGTGAAGACACTATTTGGTTGGGAAAACCACGAGGACCAAAAACCGAACTACGCATTTGCCCACAAAAGCTACTGTCAATTGTACAAACAGCAACTGAACAACTTGTAGCAGTGCAGCAAGTTGATTTACCGCCCTATCATTATGGCATCACATTTCAATTGAAGGAGTAAGTAGTGTTGTAGATGCTACCAAAGGTGACATCCTGTTGTTTAAGGAGAAATCTTAAAAAAAAATCCCAGCCTTATATTTTTTCGGCTTATTCAAAATAAGAGCGTGGTGGGGGCAGCGCCCAGTAGGGCGCTGCCAAGGCTGGGATTTTTTTTCTTGGAAAGTGCCTAAGCCACTTGCGCTAGGCCACACAATAGCGATCGCTCGGTAAATGTACTTCTGCTTGCAAATCCAAAGGGAGGCGTCGTGGTCGCTGCGATTCTACAACGGCAATGTCTTGACTTATAATCTGGTCTTGCCTAGCAACAAAGGCTTGCTCCCCGGTGAGGGCAAAAGTCCTGCCAAGCCAGAGTTTTGTCTCCACTATGCTCAAAAACATTTGTGCATAACTCAGACAGCACATTTATCAAGTTGTTTATGTCTGAGATTGATAGCCATTTGCTGTAAATGTTTTCAGCACGGGAAACTACAGCATTGACATCTTCAATAGTAGACACTAAAGTCAATTCCAAAAGATTGGCTGTTCTTAGATCTCGGTTCCACCGCTGTTGTAATGGACTGTCCACGTCAAACCAGTCGTTCTCTATTTCAAACAGATCCATCCGTTCCAAATGATGACAGCTAAAGCGATCGCCTTAGAGCCATGTTGGAGCAATAGTCTGATACTTAACATTTCTATTGCACTGTTGGCTTACAAAGCGCCATCGTCAGCAATGCTGCCGCCCCAAACGCTGCTATTGTCCGAACATGGTTCCAAAGTGTCCAGTTAGTCAGATATCTAGCCCATAGATTTACGCCCTCAGTGCTATCTGGTTTGGTACTCGCCAGGGCATCATTTAGCGGTACATTGAAGGCAATCGTCACCACAACGGTGCCAACGATATAGAGCAGGCTGCCAACCAGCACATAGAGCGCACCAGGTTGATGCCACTTTGACAGCGAGGCGATCGCCAAAAACAGGCAAGCCAGAGCCGTTCCAAACAGCGCCACCATAAACAACGGATTGATCGCTGTGATATTGATCGATTGCATAGCAATAATGCCTTCCCTTGGTTGAAGCTTAGCAAGAGCATTCATTACAAAAGTCGAGAAGGCAAAGAAGACTCCCGCTACCAGTCCGCAGCCCAAGGCAGTGAAAAGTTTTAATGCAAAAGGCAAATGGTAAACACTTGTCATAAACCCTCCTACAGATGAGTGATTAGCTCCGAATTAATTACCTTTAGTCTAGGAAAACAATTCATGAACAACTATCTGATTGGTGTGCGACTACTCCTAACAAATACAGGGAACTCTTAACAAGGAACAGGGTCGGAGGAAAAGAGGTGTTTGTTCCATTCATAGCGAAGGCGAAAACGCGGCTTCGTGGGGCGCTCATATCTTGCGCTCAATTTTCAAAACTGCGGCTCATCACCTATGAGAGTGAATACAATCGAAACTAGGTGCACTGGGCTTGGATCATATGGTCTGGAATTACTAGCCAAATTGCAGACTTCACTGAAACTCACCATTCGCAGCACATTAGAGAGGAGTCATCGCTCTTGCGGGATCTGAGGCAGCCACTCACGCGTGAGCACGGATTTGGGTTGCGCTGGCGCGTTTTTAGTCTGCCCAGACCAACACCATCGATTTCGGAAGCTATGAGATATTAAAAATAAGTCAGAAGTTGAAAGTCGGAAGTCGCAAGTAAATATAAGGCTGTTACTTTATTTTTTTGTAGCACTCTTAGATTTCGTGTCTAGTAAGTTGGCATGATTAAAAGCTATTATCAATATATTGATCCGGTAATAGTGTACATCTTAGACTAGCAGCAGCCTTTGATGGGCTAGTTTGACGAGCATGAGCAACAAAAATGTAGCACTACTACAAGGAATAGTGGTTTTGGTAAAATTAAAAGTCTATGAATAGTCAATTGCAATTACAGCCGATTCGCTTTCCAGATCAGATATTCCGATGCTCTTGGAGTATCAGTCTTTAAGCCGCAGCGAAGCGATCCAAAAGATATTGCAAAAATACGCAGGCAGTGTGTGTCATATAGATATGCTGGTGCGATTGCTGTATGGTGAGTTAGAGCCAGATGTATTCAAAGTAGTAAAAGGTAGAGTTCAATCTACGTTGACTCATGGCAGAGAAAGCGGGAAATGGTTCGGTGTTCCTGGCAAGCCTGGCTATTTTACTTTGGACTTAAAACTGCTCAACTCGAAGAGTACTAGTTCTTCTAAGAAGTCTTCTAAGCAGGGGAAAAACAAAGACAAAAAACCTTCACCACAGGCGAAAACTAATAGCATTCCAATGAAAGGGGAGTTTGAAGGGAAATTTTTGATTGATGCGATTACTTGGTTGCTGCAACAAAATCCCAGAAAAGTTTTTGATGTGGCTGAAGTGATTAACGAATTATACGGAGAACTCGACCCATTACAAGTGCAACAAGTAAAATCGAATGTGTTAAGTGAATTGTCGCGTGGTTATCGCGCCGGACGATTCTCAAGAGTGCCTTCACAAAAAGGACTTTACATTTGGGACTCCAAGTTACTGCCATCCGTCATCCGTAATTGAAAAAGAATTCTCAAAGCCCAGTAACGCTCATGAACGAGCAAGTGGTTCACCCTTTGAAGCAGTTCAACAACAAAATCCAAAAACACCAGCCTGCTGTCGAGTATCACGGTAATTGGGTGATTGTTCAACAGGGGGTGAGAGTTGAAACAGATGTTTCTAGTTGAGCGATCGCTCTTCTTACGACCGCAATGGAAACCGCTGCATCACAAGCGTGGACATCCACCACCAAAGAGTGAAGGTGTATACACCACTGCTTGTGAGGAGGGCGATCGCAATTCCGGGAGCTGACGCAGCCCAAGTAAGCCACGCACTGACATCAGCATTCACCACATTTTTCTCCTTAGCCCCACTGGGTTTGGAGCAAGGCGCTCTTGTGGGAGCAGTCGGGTTTGAGCACCACCAGGGGTGCAAGTGCCTCTTTCACACGAGCTAGAGCGCCAAAGAACACGTTGCCCCAATGCTTTTTCCTGTTATTAAGTAAGTGGGAAACAACCAAAAGCTGCATCTCATTTTCAGAGTCTATTTCTCATAGTTAGGATCGCCTTTGACATGATTGTATAGTCATTGCTTTACAATGACCAAAAAGCATAGGCTGATCCCCAATCATTGGTTGAGCAACCTACTTTTATAAGTGAAATCTTACGTACTGTAACAATTAGACAATTTCTTTAAGAAACGTTGCGACTGTTAAACACCTTTGTTAACTTGTGAATGAAACCAAATGAACGAGGATTTATACTCACAGGAGGTTGAATCATGTCAAGTTCAATGATGACAGTTGTAGCAGTGCTCCTATTGGGCTGGATTCTAGCTTCTACTCTTGGTACCTGGGCTTACTTTGCCAATCAGTCTCATAGAAATAAAAATCAGCAATAATCTTTGTTAGTGTCACGAAGTTTTCGCCACCTTGACTTCAAAATTCAAAATTCTTTCAATCCCATGCTTAAAAGCATGGGTTTCTTCAGCATAGATGTGTTTCTACTTCTGCCTTCCCAAAGACGTGTTGTCAAGCCAAAAATAAATCGCTTGTTCCCAACACGGACCAGAAGTAAATCAACACCTGTATAACACTACCATCTCTACCAATGTCAATAATTAAGAAAAGATGTTTACATCAAACATATTTAATTGAAGAGGTTGTGATTATGTTTAACATTGGTGATTATGTATTGAATCAAAAAACTGGGAACCTCGGCAAAGTAATTGGTTATGGACACCAAATACTCAGCAGTGGTTATGAAACAACGCTTAAAGTCTTAGTAACTGACTCTACAACTTGTGAGCAGAAGGGATTTGTAGAAGAAGACTTATATTCACAATGGGTTCGATGCCAATGGCAAACTGAGCTTAGACCTATGCTCAAATATTGCAATTAAGCTTAGAGCTAAGATTGAGATTTTTCTATGTTTGAAGTAACAAAAGAGAAATTGATTATTAAGTATTTTTAACTTTAATTTTGGAACCCTCCAACAGAATTGTCAGCAACAGAAGAAAAGGTAGTCAAGCGTATAAACGACCTCACTAGACCGGAGCGATCGCTGCGGTCTCTTGGGATGCGCCGTCGCGAATTTATTGACTTTTTTGGTCAGAAAAAGTCAAGAAGAGTATTTAAGCTATTTTGACCAGTAACAAAGCGCGATCGCTCTTTTTACTCCAACAACAGATACCGCCGCATCACAAGCGTGCACATCAACCGCTTCTTCTGACGGCGTATAAACGACCCCTTGTGAAGAGGGCGATCGCTGCTAGGGTGCTTCCTGGCCCATTCAAACCACGCACTCACATCCTCAGTAACCGTATTTTTCCCTTAGCCCCACTGGGTTTGGAGCAAGGCGCTCTTGCGGGAGCAGTTGGGTTTGAGCACCAGCAGGGGTGCAAGTGCCTTCTGATGGAGTGTGATCGCCCACATTCAACTGTCGGTCTGAAAAGGAATTGGCATATTCATACGACCCAATCAAGCAAAAAGCGTATAATAGAACCTTTGCTTTAAAAAAAGTTTTTAATCCCAGCAATGCGGATCATGCTAAAATAAAAGCTTATCAAAATCTCAAAACCTACTCAAAGGGTTGAAATTCAGTCAGACGAATCTGAATTTCAACCAGAAACTACCGCATCTCAACTACGAGAGTTACCAAGACAACTACAAGACCCACTAGATATTGCCCAACCGACATCAATGAGTGTGACTTGCACAGATTCTAGCGGTTGGAAAGCATCGGATATTTTACGAGAAGTTAGACTGGATAGTTTTGAGATTGATTATATCGATTAAGCGGTGTTATCTAATCAAAAATCAAATTGTTGCAGTGTCGTAGGTCAAGAAATTTAAGGCAGCCTGGAGTTTGTGTGATGCCGGAATCGCGATCGCGTCGCGTCAGCATCTCTAATTTGGGATAGCTGTTGCGGTCTGTAAGAGGTATTAGGCGTTGGGCAATCGCTTCTTACTGAACACGAGTGTAGTGTAGAAAAAGTGGTTTAAGTGTTGGAGCGATCGCCCTCCTTACTCCTTCTCTCGGAAATCACCGCATCACAAGCGTGGACATCCACCGCCAAAGAGTGAAGGCGTATGAACGACCTCTTTTTCGGAGCGCGATCGCCTATTGCATTGGGTGGGATAGCCCCAAATAACGCCCTCAGTTGGGTACAGTAGCCCGTTTGTGCCCCCCTGGAACACCAGCAGCCTTGCCCTGGCTAGAAGAGGCAGGGGGCAGGGGGAATCAGGCAGGGGAGCTCTTAGCGGGGGGCAAGGGGGAAGACCTCTCCCTGTGCCCCTAACTATCAGAATCTAAACTACGGTTATGAGCCGCACGAACTACGGCTCCCGTGTGCTGAAGTTGGCGTCTTGGCGTCTTTGCGTGAGACTATCCTAATATTATGTAGCCGATGCGACCAGACTATAATTACTGATAACTACTTGCTTGACGAGAAAACATCAAGTGATACTGTCCACCTAGTGCCATGAGTTCGTCATGAGTACCTACTTCTATAATTTGACCATGTTCTAGAACTACTACTCGGTCTGCTAGTTTTGCTAATGCAAGGCGATGGCTAACTATAACGGCTATTCTTCCTTTGGCAAGGGTGCGAAAGATGTTGTAAATCTCATTTTCTGTTTTTGGATCAAGGTTGGCGGTTGGTTCATCGAGTAGGATTAGTTCAGCATCAGATAGTCGCATTAATGCACGAGCGATCGCTAATCTTTGCCATTGTCCTCCTGATAAGTCTACACCGCCTTCGAGTTGTTTGCCTAAGAGGGTTTCCATTCCTTGAGCTAAATTTTCAATTACCCTAGTCATACCAGCTTCGGCTATGGCTTGTTGGATGGCGGTGTCGTTTTGGAGTTTGGGTAAGTTGCCATAGGCGATATTTTCCCGTATGGTGGTGGGAAAGCGTGCGTAATCTTGCATGACTACGCCTATACGCGCTCGCAATTCCTCTAATTCAAGCGCTCGCAAGTCTTTTCCATTCCAAATAATCGCACCTTGGCTAGGGTCGTAGAGGCGACACAATAATTTAGCAAGGGTGGTTTTACCTGCACCATTTTCACCCACTAGCACAATCATTTCGTTGGGGTAAATTGTCAGGTTGATGTCTTTTAAAATTAAGCGATCGCTGTTGGGATAATTAAAAGATAAATTTTCTATTTGAATCCCCGTTTGTGGAAACTGAAAATTCTTTACTCTCTTTTGAGAGGATAACTGCGGTTGCAACTCGAAAAGCTGGAAAATTGGCGTTGTTGCTAGTGCGACATCGTACAATTCTGAGCCGCCATCAATTAGTGTCGCTAAATTCCGGCGCATTTGCAGAATAACTCCAGTGTAAAGTGCTAAATCACCAAGTGTATATGTTCTACCTAATACTCCAAACACTACGTATACGTAAGGTAATGCTACACCCAAGCCACTCAGCAGCGACCAAGCAAATACCTGCGTTGTTCCCTGGCGGCGGATCTGCTCCATTGCGTTGAACATGGTTAGGAAAAGTCTTTGCCAGCGTTCTAATAGCAGACTTTGCAGCCTGTACAAGCGTAATTCTTTAGCAAATGTCTCCCCAATTAAAACAGTTTTGTATAAATTCATTTCCCGAGCAACGGGAGCCTGGGTTTTTTCTACCCTCCAACTTTGCTTGCGGTATTTCATATCCACAGAAATTGCAGGGGTAGCACAACCAAACAATATCAGCGGTACCCACCAAGCAAGGGAGCCTGAAAGCAACACGGCGGGGATGAAGAGAAAAATACCCTGTATTGTCTGGAGAAGTCGGAAAGAAAGTTCTTTGAGTCGCTGCACTCCCTCTTCTGTTAAATGCACTATATTCAGTAAATCGGGTGTTTCAAACAGGGCAATATCTTCAAAATTGGCAATCTTCTCCAATACCTTTGCCTCAATAGAACCTTTGACGCGATCAGCTAGGGAGCCAAATAAAAAGCTGGTTATTGTACCAACTGAATCGCTCAGTAAATTCAACAGTAGCAAACTTGCAACACAACCCAGGAGCAGAGGTTGAGAAAGTATTAGAGCAATGGAATTTTCGGCTGTTCCTATACCTAGCAGGCGAGTTGCTTCATCAATAATCAGTTTGTTGAGCCAAACAAGTGTAGCAGGTATCGCCCCATTCAGTAACATCAGAATTGTGACATTGCGTACCTCTACAGGAGCCGCTCTCAGTACCATTACTACACTACGGCGAAATGCCTGAAGAGGAGTAAAATCAATTACTTGCATACATTGTAATAATACTTTGACAAAAAAGCGATCGCTTCAGTTCAGACAATGTAGCATAGTAATTCAAGATATTACATCTAGCTCTAGCAGGTAGACTATACCTGTAGATATTTGAGAAAATAGAATTGTCAAGATATTAAGCATCCGTTCAGAAATAAGTTGGTCAGGCTGAAGAGCGCTCTTTTCGGCGCAGCAAGAACTCCACGCTCATCGGCTTGAATAAGTTGAACGGCAGGTGCGACAACGCTTGGTACCCCCGCAACGCACTGCCTCATAAATATAAGCCTGACCAACTTAATTTTTTTACAACCCCTAAAAGTTTCACGCCAAGAGGAGACCTACACTATTCTGGTCTTGCCGCAAAATTCTTAAATATTTGCAATTTCCCAACAGATAAAACTTTGCGTTCCTCTGCGCTTACCTCAGCGTCCCTGTGTGTTTAACCTCAAATCGTCAAGCCACGAAACGCAAACTTGTACTAAGCCACTCCCACAGCTTCTAAAGCTGAATGGCACACTTGATAAGCGATCGCTGTGTGACAAGAGTTGCCAACAACGACGATTAGCGATCGAGGATATGTACATTTAAAATAAAGTCTTCAGAGGGAACTCTTAACGGGGAACTCTTAAGTAGGTGGACATAAAAAAACGGACAACCTTTATGATTAATCGTGGAGTCTCAAAGCTAGTCGTGGTGGGCGGCGCAGCCATATAGGGCTGCGCCGGAGGTTGTCCGTTTTTTAAAGACGAGGTACTTAACAGGGGACTCCTGCTTAAAAGCTCTTGATTGAAACAAGGACGCTGTTTTTCTTCAGCAAGAGTGCAAACTTGAAAAACATCCTTTTTTAAACAGGGCTTTAAACCCAGCAACTTTTGTTTTTTAGGGAATAGGGAACAGGATACATTCTGTTAAGAGTTCCTTATTCCCTGTTCCCTTTCTTGGTAAACTGTCACATGAGTAAGATTTACTCATTGACAAAAAAGATTAAGTATGAATTGTGGTTTGAGAGGCATTTAAAGTTTGATTGTTCGACGATAGAGAGCGATCGCACTGTTGAGCTACCTTGCGCGGTAATCCCTTCGCACGGCTGCAAAGTGCTGACGATAATCCTATATGTGCCAGTGACTTTAAGAGTTTATTTTAAATGTACGCCATCTGATCGCTACTGTTGGTTTGGAGTGAGTAACCAGTTTGCTACCAGGTGAACACCAACAGCCCAGAAGAGGCAATCATCCGGTAATTGTTAGAGTTTTGGTCATACCACTGACCCCAATAAAGCGTGCGGGTGCTGCCGGGAGCAATTCATCTTTGATTTGAAACGCGATTGCTTCCATAGTTTCTCCAGTTTTTTGACGCAGGGCAAAACAATGGCATTGCAAAGGAGCCACCGTCATAAGAATTTGCTGTATCTGTGCCGCTTATAAAATCATCAGAAGTTTGCCAGTACCGCGTTTGAGTCGTGGGGTGCAGTTATGAAACGGCATGTTTGAGCTAGTCAATAGCTTGGTGCAGCCCTATATGTGCATTATTTGCGCCCCCTACTGCTGTCTGTAAGACTTGTGGCTCTAATATTGTGAGTCCTGTTTCCGGGTGCAAAAATTCTGTAGCCTCAATCAAAGCGAGGAATCAAGGGATGGCGATCGCTCGACTCGGTAGTGGCTCGAGCGCTCGTTGTTAAGGGGCTTTAATGAGGGTTAGTAGTGAAAGCTTTGGTTGTGTTGCAGCGATCGCCCCAAGGTGTGTGGCTTAACGTGTCCAAACAGGGGTGAAGTTGGCACTCTTGTTCGGAGCAATCGCCCCTCTTACTCGTTCATCAGAAACCTTTGCATCCTCTGAGCGCACATCCACCGCCAAAGAGTGAAGGCGTATACACCACGCCTTGTGAGGAGCGCGATCGCCCTTCTTACTCCATCATCAGAAACCTTTGCATCCTCTGAGCGCACATCCACCGCCAAAGAGTGAAGGCGTATATACCACTCCCCCAGACATGGCGATCGCAATTCTCTCCTTCCTTGCCCACTCAAACCACCAACTCACATCCTCACTCACCACATTCTTGCCCTTAGCCCGACTGCGTTTGGAGCAAGGCGTGAGGTGGGAGCAGTGGGATTTGAGCACCAGCAGGAGTGCAAGCGCTTCCTTCAGGAGTGCGATCACTTCTTGTACTTGGGCAATTGTAGTATTATTTTAGACATAACAAATGTTGTCTCAAACGATTAAATGGCTTGTCGATTAATCGGCTAAAAAGTAAGATGAACTCATCACAACAATCATGCGACCGCTCTAGCCTGGAAAACTTGCGCGATCGCCTTTTGTAAAAACCTAACCAGTCGAAGTCAGGAATTCTATTATGACCGATCGAATCTATACACAGCAAGCCCTTTGTGGTTTCAAACTCAGCCAACTCAAGTTGTTGATATACTGAGCGAAAGACGGGATCGGCAGTACAGCGAATGTCCTTCCCTCTTTGGCAGAGCTTTAAGTGATCGTGAGCGTGAGCGATGACATACCTAGCGAAACAAACAGCAAACAGCAATGTTGTTAAACTCGACGCACTTTCGCAGGTGAGCGGGATTTTTGCTCCTGTTGCATCAAGCACGAATTTAATGACTAAATGGCATGGCTTTCGCTTAGAACGGCATCGTATTTTTGATCATGCTGTCACTCCAGAGATTTGTTTCCCCACACATATTATTGGTTTTCTACTCAACGGCAATTACAAAAAAGACATTTTTGATACTGGAACTCGTCGTCGCACCATTACCCATAACTGTGGTGATGCACTTTTATATCCATTTGGATTGCCACACGTGGGGCACAGCTTTTCGCAAGCTGACTTCTTAGTTTTATACCTCGAACCAAAGTTTGTTGAAAAAGCTGCACGAGAAATTAGTGCTGGAGAACGAATTGAAATTATTCCACAGGCGAACTTTGAAGATAAATTAGTAGCTGACGTTGCTAAACACTTGCTGGCAGAAGTTGAGAGTGGAGGCGTAACGGGCGCTTTGTACGCTGAAAGTTTAATGACTGCCCTTGCCGCAAGGCTAATCAAGCACTACTCAGTCGCACGAATTATCTCCTGCAAGTACAAAGGTGGACTGGCACAGGCAAAGCTGCGGCTAGTCACTGAGTATATCAATGAACATTTAGCAGAAAATTTATCGTTGGAAAAGCTTGCTGGACTCTGTTGCCTGAGCCAATATCATTTTTGCCGTTTATTCAAACAATCTACTGGAATATCACCCTATCAGTATTTGATTGAGCAACGCATAGAACGAGCAAAGCAATTGCTGTTGCAAAGCCAACTGAGTATTGCAGAAGTGGCTCAAACAGTAGGATTTAATGAGCAAAGCCAACTGGCTCGTCATTTCAAGCGTGCGACGGGACTCACACCTACACAACTGCGAAGTCAATAGCAAGAAACGTCAAACAAACGCAAGAATTACCTATCGCATCCGAGTAGAACCTTCTATTGTTGGTTCATGGCTAAATTGACTGATTGATTTAGTGCATTAGCTTTCAAATGAGGGAAATACATGGTTGCACAACTTGACGCATCGCACTCATCAATTCGTCCCGATTTTCCAATTACCTTGACCCAACTTTATATTGATGGTGAATGGCGTAATTCCAATACTGGCAAAACATTCAATGTCGCCGATACATTAAAACACCTGACGATGAAGTTGGGCGGTAAATCTGCCAACATCATTTTTGCAGATGCCGATCTTGATGCGGCAGCAGAAACCGCTCAATGATTTTTACCTGACATAATCTATTCACGTTTGGAGAATGGTAAGTATGCAACTTGCAGGAAAAACCGCAATCATCACTGGAGCCAGTAGTGGCATTGGTAAGGCGATCGCTCAAGAATTAGATGCTGTTGGAATGAATTTGGTGTTGACAGCACGATCGCAAGATAAGCTTGACCAACTTGCTGCTTCGCTCAAAAGTGCTAAAGTGCTTGCGGCTGCCATTAGCGATCCTGATGTTCCACAAAAATTGGTAGATTTTGCGATCGCTACTTTTGGATAACTGGATGTAGTCATCAATAATGCTGGAGTGATGAGCGTTGGTTCTATTTGATTGGGCATCTTGATACTCCTTTCAAAAACGCAAGTTCTGGAGTTCTCCAGCTTTGAGCTTTTGGAATTGTAAGAGTGTATCGGGAAGGTTAGGAAACAGATAAAGCCCGGT
>NZ_KI912154.1:0-121644 GCF_000517105.1 Fischerella sp. PCC 9605
AACCCCATCTCTGTCAGCAATCAAACAACCTCTGTAACCACACAAGTCCAGCAAGGGATACCAATCTGAGCAATTACGTGACAGGCGAGTAACATCATAAGAGAGGATAATCCCTACTAATCCTAAAGTTACCTGGGCTAACAGTTCTTTAAAGCCTGGTCGCTGTTCTGCGCTGGCGGCGGTAATACCTAGATCAGTGTCAATTACCTCAATGTTATTATCCGACCAGCCCAGTTCTATAGCTCGCTGACGCAGAGCGTATTGCAGACGCAAACTCTCCTGATTGCTGATTAATTGATGTGGGGTAGACTGACGAATGTAGATTATCGCTTTGCGGTTCAGGTGTTGGAGTGTTACTAGCTCTGAGGTACTCATAAATTACCTCCTGGAAGACGGTTTGTAGTTCGTCTGTGATTACTTCTTGGAGTGCTGGGGTGAGGCGTTCCCAGATCTCACGGGGTGGGATTGACATAAAACCTCACATTGTTTGGCTAACGTGACTAACTCAGTCACACTCTCTAATGTGAGCTTAGTACGTAAATACTGTTTTGGGAGAGCTAATTGGGTTGCTGATAAAGGAATGCGTAAGCGCATATGACCTCGATAGGCTACTACCGCATGACCCTCACCACTTGGCGGGGTTGATATGGATATCACTGCAAACCTTCGCCCAAATAGTGGGTGCATCACATCAGTTACTTCTATGTCAGTTAAGTTTGCTGATGGGTTCTTGAGATGGGCATTAAGTAATGGTTTCGTTTGGTATCACAACAACTGCATCAATCTCAAATCACACGCTGCTCCTTCATGAGCAAAATCAATTGCTAATTGCCGTCCCAATCCTTGTGATACCCCTGTGATTAAGGCATACTTTCCTTGTAATCTGTTCATATCTGCAAACCTTCATTATGAAAGTTGTTGGTTATATCCTTTTTGAGCTAATTGCCGAGAAGTTTCAAATCCTAAACCGCGATTTGCACCTGTGACTACTGCAATTTTTTGTGTTGTGCTCATGATGTTTTTATATGAATAAATTGTTAGATTTGGGGTGCGTTAGCGACAAAGTAACGCACCCTACAATTTATTTGAGAGCGTAGTCTGGTTTATATTCTACTAGCTCTATTTCATTGCCGTCGGGATCGTTGATGTAAATTCTGTATTTGGTTTCTGGTGCTGACATTATGTAATATTCAATTTTTTCATCATCAAGCAAATCTTTCATGGCTTCGCCATCTTTAATCACAAAACCGACGTGATTTATACCGATATTTTCATAGGCGATATGCACATGTTCTTGCTCAGGCTCATCATTAAGAGCAAGATAAAATTGGTTATCACCTAAATGCATCCAGCGTCTGCCATTGTATACGCCTTCTGCGCGTACGTACCAATTAGGAAACAAGGTTTGATAAAACTCTTTGCTGATATCTATATTTTCGCAAGAAAGGTTAATGTGTTCAAAGCGAATAAAGTTCATGTTTCGCTCCTTTTGAATTATTAGTCATTGGTCATTATTCATTAGTCATTGGTCATAGGTAAAGACAAACGACAAGTAATTAATTACCCTAAGGCAACATCCAAAAACATCATGATTACAAAGCCTAACATCACACCGATAGTTCCTTCTTTTTCTAATCCTTTGCGATGAGATTCGGGAATGATTTCATCACTAATTACAAACAACATTGCTCCGGCTGCAAATGCCATCGCCCAAGGCAAGATAAAATTGGCAATGCTTACCACTCCTGCACCAATTAAACCGCCAATTGGTTCGACTAAACCCGTAAGTAGAGAAACCCACAAAGCATAACCTGCTGAATATTGCTCGGTTACTAAAGATAATGCCACTACTAAACCTTCTGGAATATTTTGCAAGCCAATACCCAACGCTACGGGAATTCCATCTGTAATATTGTTGTTGCCAAAATTCACTCCTACTGCCAATCCTTCAGGGAAGTTGTGAATAGTAATTGCGGCAATAAATAGCCATATTCGCTTTAAATTACTGCCACGGCTATTTTCTTTACCCTTGAAAAAGTGTTCGTGAGGTAAAAATTTATGCACTAGTTGCAAAAACACTCCGCCTAGCAGTATGCCAACAACAATAATCAAAGCTGCACTAGGTTTCGATGCTCCTTGAGAAATAGCTGCTTCGGTTCCCGGTACAATTAACGAGAACGATGTCGCTGCTAACATCACTCCCCCACCAAACCCCAGCATTATTCCTTGCACTCGCTGCGTGAAATTGATTGGTAACAAAATCGGTAAAGCACCAACTACTGTGGCAAGTCCCGCACATAAACTGGCGATCGCACCGATAACAAGGCTTTCCATATCTGGGGTTCTTTATCCAACTTTATACATAAATCATAATCGTTATGAGTTTAACTTGCAACTATTCTCAAAAAAATCGCAGGCAAAAAACCTGCCTGCGACGTAAATATTTGTAAATGGCTAAAGAGAGTAATTTTTCTATTTTCAGTTCTTTGGTTACTGAGGCTTGCTAGTAATCCTGTTATTGTAACCACAGTAATCAAAGACTAAGCCATGAGAGTACACCCACGCCAAATCTATAATCTGCTGCTAAAGTCAAGCCATACGAATCTATTAGTACGAGAGATTATCATCGGGCTAACCTGGACATTGTGCCAAGCAGATGGGATTGGGTTGTGTATGAGTCCTAATCAACCAACGCGCACCTTACCCTGGTCAGGAACACTTGTGAATATGGCTTTAGCAGATTTAGCACCCTGGCTACAATCGTGGGATAGCTATCAAGCTACTGTTGGCATGGCAGCGATTAATGCTGCGATCAATCCATCTTCGCCACTTGTTTGGAAAGCAAAGCCGCTTTCACCTAAAGGTTCGGCGAATCTTGCTGTTTTTGAGCATTTTCTACCGTTGATTCGGGGGAAACGAGTAGTGGTAATTGGGCGCTATCCTGGGCTATCTGAGTATGAACAAGAAATAGACTTAACGGTACTCGAACGTCAACCGAATACCCAGGACTTACCCGATACCGCTTGTGAGTATCTTTTACCCGAAGCAGATTGGGTGTTTCTTACGGCAACCTCTATTGTAAATAAGACATTTCCGCGTTTGGTTGACTTATCGCAAAATGCGAAATTAGTATTGATGGGACCGACTGTACCTTGGTTGCCAGATTTAGCGGATATGGGGATCGATTATTTAGCAGGTGTTGCTGTCACCCATCCAGAGGCATTACGTCAGACAATAGCCGAGGGTGGAGGCATCAGAATTTTTGACACAGGGGTGCAATATCGGCTTCTAGAACTTTGACACTCTCCTGGAAAACAGCCGAGGGGATTTTAGTTCATCCTAGTTACTTGCTCTAACAGGTTTTCACCAATTAGAGTAGAGGCTGCCAGTCCTCTAACGTTACTTTGGGATTGCCCATCCCTAGCTTTTACAAGATTGAGAATATTTATTGTGATACGTCTGTTAGTGGGATGCAATGACCAACTTTCAAGGGTTTTCAGCCTGCCCTCTTTATAAAGCGATCATTGGTAACAGTCTACTTCCCATTACCTATTATCAGCCTTCTTTAGTGAACTACTGACGAGGAAGTTTTTTGTCCTGAGGCAAGTAATCAGGGCAATTTATTGCTTCTTGACTGAGAACTTTGGTAGGGTGTATTGCACATTGGAGGTATCGGTTATTTTTAAAATACTGACATTTTCCGCAGGGAATTTGATGATTGTGCTTAATAGTAAAGATGCGATTAAGTATAGCTTTACTCAAGTTAGAACGTAGTAGAGCTATAACCAAAACTGTAAAGCCAAGGTAAGCTGACACAATACCTATGACTGCGATACTGGATTGATGAGCCGATGCTGCATTAGAAGGTGCCTGATTCAAAGGCTGCTCGATAATGGTTTCTTGCTGCTGCATTTTGCTTCAAAAATTTACTAAATCTGTTCCCTGTATATAATTGCTAACCTGCTATCAATGGCCTGCAAAAATAGTTTCGCTAGTTGCATCTGAGGAATACATCCCTCTTGCAGCTAGCTTAGGAAAAATTTATTTAGTTTGTATAAATTGTGGCAAAACAAAACTGTTAAGCCAAGACTAATTAGCTATGAAGGTAGTTATTTGTTAGTTGTTAGTTGTTAGTTGTTTGGAACAAGAACCCACCAACCATCAACTACCAACTACCAGCAATCAACAAAAGGTTTATTTGTGCCGGCCTATTTAGATAAAAGACAAGCAAGATCGAAAAAAAACAGAGCTACTATAGATTAAGTAACTCTTTAGCTGTTACCAGTTAATCTATCTGTAGGTATGTTTTTTACCTAAAGAAAGGTATGCTGAAGTCAGAGGAAATACAACTAGTTTTGCATAATTTCAACTGCGCCGATTTACTAGGGTTGTGCTGGCTTGATCTACTGGCATCAGGATTACTTCATTGATATTTACATGTGCTGCTCGAGTGACACAGAAAAACACTACATCAGCCACATCATCTGCGGTAAGAGGAGTGAGTCCTTGGTAAACCTTGTCGGCACGTTCTGTATCACCGTGAAAGCGCACCTCGCTAAATTCCGTTTCTACCATACCAGGGTCAACAGAAGTCACTCTGATAGACGTTCCTAACAAATCTTGTTTTAAACCTTCAGAAATGGATTTAACCGCTGCTTTCGTACCACAGTAAACGTTACCTCCAGGATAGGTTTGATGTCCGGCGATTGAACCAATATTGACCACATGACCGCGATCGCGATTCACCATACCAGGAACAACATAACGGGTGAGGTAGAGTAAACCCTTGATATTGGTATCAATCATTTCTTCCCAGTCTTGGAAACTGGCTTCGTGAAGTTTATCTAAACCCCGACTTAAACCTGCATTGTTGATGAGAATATCAATGTCAGACCAAGAGGGAGGCAGGTGAGAAATAGCTGATTCTACGGCAGAGCGATCGCGCACATCTAACTGTAACAAATGAATCTGACCAGACGCGCCATGTAGAGACGCGCCATGGCGCGTCTCTACAAGACTGTCTGCCAACTCTTGCAAACGTTCTTGACGCCGCGCTGCCAAAATTAATTTCGCACCAGCACCAGCAAATATTTTGGCACAAGCAGCACCGATACCACTGCTTGCACCAGTAATAAAAACGATTTGATTTTGTACAGAAAGCATTGTTAGTTATTTGTCATTGGTGAGCCAGCGCGCTCCAAAGGGGGTCTCCCCCATGTAGACGCGCGCAGCGCGGCTTCGGTGCAGGGTACGACTGGCGTAGACGCCCGCAGGGCGGTGAGCAGCGTGCAGAAAGGGGGTTCCCCCCATGAGCGACTGCGTAGACGCCCGTTAGGGCGGCTTCTCGCAGAGTAGGGCTTCTCGCAGAGTACCCGTAAGGGTCATTGGTCATTGGTCATTTGTCATTGTTTTTACTAATGACAAATGACAAAGGACAAAGGACTAATAATTACTATTTCACTACTTGCATCCGCTGTGTGATCATTGTCATGCCATCTCCCCGCATGATGACCGCAGAAATCCAATGACTACCAGGCATAGAGGGTGCGCTTCCAACTTTAAATATTCCGCCAGATGAGAGTAATTCCAAATCCACGGGTGTAGGGCCGAGATATTTGTTTGGTTTAATTGGTTCTTCCAAAGCTGCTCCTAAAAGATATTCATCACCAAGAGGTTCTAGGAGGATCGCGTCAAAATTATACTTTTGACCAACTTTTACCTGTTGTGGTAATTTAAAATCAACTTGAGGTGGCTTGCTACCAGAGGTAATTTGGGTGCGTTCCGACAAAATGTCTTGGCGGACGATTTTTCCACCTGAAATTTGCTGACGCGATCTAATCGTGGCTGACATAGCCAAGTTTTCACTGTTAGAAGAAGGTAGACCACTAATTTTAGTGACTGTGTCAGCAATAGTGACATTACCTCGCGATTGCCAAGATTGCAATTGTGTGGTGTATTTCAATTGCGGATATCGCTTCCAAAGTGCAATTAAAGCTTGTTCCATAGTTTGGCGATTTAATCCATCGCCGTGCGTGAAGTTGGGACTGTAGAACTGCATCACCCCTTTCACATCACCTTGGTTTGCTGCTGCATCAATTTGCGCTAATAAGTTGGTTAGTTCAGCAGGTGCTTTTGGGGATGTAGTGCTTTGGACGAGTTTCTCGGCTTGTACCAAGTTCCCTGGTGTACTGGCTTGAGCGCATTTCCAACCAGTTGTAAAACCAATGGTAAGCATGAACAAAAGTACCCAACGGCTGGATGGAAAGCGGGATTGGCGTTTAAATAGAAAGGCGATTAATTTACGCATTGTTTAGTAAGTTGGTAATTTGACTACATAAGATTTCCCGGCTTTGAGGGTAAAACCCTACAGAAGCAAAACCGTTGCAGATGAATTTCCGAAACACTTTACAACAAAGTAGGGAAATTGTTTTATCTTAGTGAAGCTGAACGCTGACATGGTCGTGATTAAATGGTAAACGCACCGATAAGATTATTAATAGCTGCAAGTGGAACTGGCGGACATTTGTTTCCAGCGATCGCCTTAGCACAGGAATTACCTGATTATCAAATCGAATGGTTGGGAGTTCCCGACCGACTAGAAACTCAGCTTGTCCCCCAACAGTATAAATTGAATACTATTTCTGTTGAAGGGTTTCAAAAGGGTTTTGGTATCTCATCGCTACTGACTTTAGGTAAACTTATTGGTTCGGTTCTGCAAGTCAGAAAACTGTTACAAACAGGCAAATTTCAGGGAGTATTTACTACTGGAGGCTATATTGCCGGGCCTGCAGTAATTGCGGCGCGATCGCTGGGTATACCTGTAATTCTCCACGAAGCAAATGCCTTACCAGGGAAAGTCACGCGCTTTTTCGGCCCTTGGTGTAGTGCAGTGGCGCTGGGATTTGAAGTTGCTGCTAAATATTTACCGCGTGCTAAAACTATCTATACAAGTACGCCAGTGCGATCGCAATTTTTAGAACCAGGAATAGAAGCATCGCTGGATTTACCCATTCCTGAAAACGTTCCTTTAATCGTCGTTTTTGGTGGTAGTCAAGGCGCGGTGGCGATTAATAAATTGGTGCGCCAGTGTGCGACAGCTTGGTTTGATGCTGGTGCGTGGGTTGTGCATTTAACAGGAGATAACGATCCAGAAGCTGATAGCCTCAAGCATCCGCAGTATATTTGTTTGCCCTTTTATAACAACATGGCGGCGTTGCTGCGACGAGCAAATTTAGCCATTAGTCGTTCCGGCGCGGGTAGTTTAACAGAATTGGCGGTGTGTGGCATACCTGCAATTTTAATTCCCTATCCCTTTGCAGCCGAAGACCATCAAACTTACAATGCACAAGTGTTTACCTCAGTCGATGCGGCGTTAATGTTTAAACAGTCAGAGTTAACAGCCGAGAAGTTGCAAACAGAGGTTTTGCGCTTGTTGCAGTCACCACAAGAGTTACAGGCGATGGGAGAAAAAGTAAAAGCGATCGCACTAGCTGATAGTGCCCAGAAGTTGGCACAATTGGTGCGTGAGGTAGTGGAGAGGTAGAAAAACGAAAACAAATGTCTGAAAAACCTGTAAGTCCTTGGCAATTTAAACCTTGGTGGTGTCAGCCGTGGTCTATCCTACTCACAGGAGTAACGCTAATTGGTAGTAGCTGGTTAATATTTAAGACTGTTTGGTTAACAGTTCTGATCTCGATTCCTGTACTTGTATGGATGGGCTTTTTCTTATTAATTTGGCCGCAACTGATAATTCGCAGTGGTATTTTAGATTCCTATCAGTTGCCAACAGATGAAAGTTAATTGTTGGTAGTTGGTAGTTGGTAGTTGATGGTTTATTTTTCCAAACAACAAACAACAAACAACAAACAACGAATTACTGTAAGCGTGTCATTTCAAACAACTGCTGAGCATTCTTCCCTAAGAAAGCATCAAACAAAACTTGCTTACCCGGTTCTTCTTCAACCATGTAGCGCTGGGCAATTTCGTAATAAGCATATGTCCACGGAATTTGAATTTCTGTATCAGTGGTATCTTCTAACACTGTGACAATCTCTGTAACTGCTTGCGTCGCTGTTTGTCGCAAACCACAGGCGACATCCCCTTCAATCTCTGCTTTCATCGGTACACCCAGCTGAGCTAAACTACGAGCAGTAATATCAATATCTGGATATTCTGTTGTGTTTTGACGGTTGATGTAGCCTGTGAAGTGGTTGACGGCGTAACCGTGCAGCAGTACCCAAGCGCCATACTGAGTGGCTTTATTAACTTTTTCCACTACAGAAATATGAGGTGGTTCCCAAGGACGAGTAAAAATTTTCTTGAGTTCCTTGGCAAGGCGTTGAGTATCATGTTTAAAAGTATCCATTATTGCTGAGAAATTCAGCAAATTTACGCCACCTACAGTTTCGTGGATGAGTTGGATAATTTCTTTCGGCAATTCATCCACAATCAATTCACTAATAAATAACTTAGGCAAGTCAAATTCTTCTTGTTGGGGATGGCGATAATGACGGGCGTAAACATGGGTTTCATTAAAAGTATATTCTCCTGCCGCCTCGTAACCAAGAGCCTCAGCAAGTTTTCCTAGATACTCAATCCCCAGGTTAACCTTACCTTGTGGGCTATCCACGGTCATACGTAGAGATCGAAAAGCAATATGATCGTTGGCAACAGTTCCACCCGCATTAGTTATCATTTGTGCGTAGGTACGGGCGTAACTTACCCTGGTGCTGTATTCTTGCCAAAGTAATTCCCAAAGATAATTAGCAAGTAAGCGCTTCATAGGGGCATCCCAATTTCTTTATAAACAGTAGCGCAATATTTATGTGTTATGAGAATCTCGATGACAAATTCTGCCCCTTTCCCTGGTGTGGAATCACAGTATAATTTCCCACCATGTTTTTTAGTAATAATTTGGTAACTGATAGATAATCCCAAGCCAGTGCCTTTGCCCACAGGTTTTGTAGTGAAAAAGGGGTCGAATAGTTTCGCTTGCGCTTTCTCACTTATCCCCGGGCCATTGTCGGCAATGCCGATTAACACGAAATTATCTTGAATTTTGGTGCGGATGCGAATCTGCGGGGTTGTCATTAGTCCTTTGTCATTAGTTCTTTGTTCAGAGTTGTGTACCAATGACAAATGACGATTGACAAATGACTCTTCCAAAGCATCGATCGCATTTGTCAGCAAATTCATAAATACCTGATTGAGTTGACCTGGATAGCATTCAACTAAGGGCAATTGACCGTAGTCTTTGACAATTTCAATAGCTGGGCGTTTACCTACTGCCTTTAAACGATTTTGTAAAATCATCAAGGTACTCTCGATGCCTTCGTGGATGTCCACTTTTTTGAATTCTGCTTCATCTAGGCGCGAGAAATTTCGTAGCGACAGCACTATTTCCCGAATGCGTTCCGTTCCAACTTGCATGGATGTGAGTAGTTTTGTCAGGTCTTCGGTGAGAAAATGAAGCTCACTCGCCTCAATTTCTTTTTGGATTTCTTCGGAAGGATTAGGATAGTGCTGCTGATAAAGTTGCAGTAGTCGCAGTAAATTTTGAGTATATTCATTAATGTAACTGAGGTTGCCATAAATAAAGCTGACGGGGTTATTAATTTCATGTGCTACTCCTGCAACCAGTTGACCAAGGCTAGACATTTTCTCGCTTTGAATCAGCTGTGCTTGAGTATTTTGTAGTTCTTGCAAGGTTTGTTGAAGATATTCATTTTTCAACTTTTGCTGTTGTAATAGTTCCTTAACTCGTTGGATCAGCTGGTTCAAAGAAGATGCTAATATCCCCAGTTCATCATTTGTTGTGACGGAGGTTTGCAGGTCAAAATTATCTTCCAAGGTAGCTTGCTGGGCTACCTTGGTTGTGGCTTCTAACGGAAGGGTAATTACACGACTGGTGGAGGTGGCTAAGATTGCGGCGATCGCCACTGAAAACAGCATACTTCCCACAATCATCAGCAAGAAAATCACATATGAATTTCTGGAAGCATCTTCTGCTTTCCTGTATTCCTCATAGGAAATTTTGACTAAATCAGCTAGTTCATCAGAAATACCATCAAATTTGACGGCTATAGGGCTATTTGTGAAATCCAAGAGTAATTTTCTAGCTTTCTCGATTTCCTCTGGCGACTTGAGTTTGGATAAATTAATCTGTTGTACTAGCTTGTGTAGTTGTTGGGCGTATTCCTCCGCAACATCTATATTGGTTTGTAAAAAACGGGGAACAATTTTAGTATTTACTTCGTCTGCGTCCGAGTCTATAAAATCCTTAAGTTCAGACCAGTTGTGCTTGATGGTAGCCATATGCCCAAGCACATAGGTATATTCCTGCTGAAACTTTTCTGGCTGTGCGATGAGAGGAATGAGCTTTTGTTGGTGCGTGCGTGACTGAAGAACACTAATTTGCAGGCGATTGAGCAGTTCTATCATTTCCTGGGAATGATCTTCTTGCTCCCAAGCATTGTGTTGTAGGCGTTCAGCAACGAAAATTCCAGTACTCGTGCCAACAACGGCAATACCTAGCGCCACTATATACCCAAAGCTAATCTTTTGACCAACTTTGAGATTGTTCAGCCACTGACTAAACCTATTTTTGCAAAGCTTCGAGCTATTTGATACAGGCTCTGAAGAGTGTTTGTTCTTAATATTATCTGAATGATGTGATGAGGATGAGTAATCTGGTGGCATCCTAAAGAACCTGAATTGAGTTCTGACGACTTCAACATTAGGATGCCCAATTATTTTGTAATAGTTACTACAGTAAATTAGCAATCCAGATTACTTAACACAACCTTAATAATATTTAAGGCAATTTGAATTTGGTCACTATCAATAACTAACGGTGGACAAAAGCGAATTGCTGCTTTTCCACAACCAAGCAACAATAAACCATGCAAGAAAGCCTCTTGAAGAATGCGATCGCGCAATTTAGGATCGTAATTACCTTCATCATCAAATAAATCTATCGCCACCATCAAACCTTTACCACGCGGTAGCGAAACTCTGGGAAACTGCTCATGCAAGCGCACCAAACCAGCTTGCAATAATTCCCCCATTTTGGCAGCGTTTGTCATCAAACCGCTTTCTAGTAGTTGCAGAGTCGCAAGCCCAGCAGCACAAGCAACGGGATTGCCGCCGAAGGTGGTAGCATGGGAACCAGGCGGCCAGGTCATGATTTCCGGTCGTGCGAGAATTGCTCCTAGAGGTAAACCACTAGCAATTCCTTTGGCAGTAGTAATAATATCGGGCATGACATCCCAATGTTCAATTGCAAACATCCGACCGGTACGCCCCATTCCAGATTGCACTTCATCCACCACCATGAGGATGCCATAGCGATCGCATATTTGGCGAATGCGTTGTAAAAACCCATCCTCTGGCACAATATAACCACCTTCGCCTTGAATTGGCTCAACTACAATTGCTGCTACCTCTTGTGGTGTTAGCATCGCCGGAAATAGCTGTTTTTCTAGGTAATCGAGACTGGCGTGAGTGCCATAAGGAATATGTGTCACCCCCGGAAGCAAAGGGCCAAAATTTGCTCTTTGCACTGCTTTGGAACCAGTTAGAGACATTGCTCCATATGTGCGTCCGTGGAATGCTCCCAAAAAGGCAATAATTAGGGAACGTCCGGTATAGTATCTCGCCAGTTTGATTGCACCTTCATTAGATTCCGCACCTGAATTGGTAAAAAATACTCTGGCATTACGGGGTAAAGGAGCACGAGAAGCTAACTTTTCCGCCAATTCCACCATTGGTTCATAGTAAAAATCAGTACCCGACATGTGCAGTAACTTGGCAGCTTGCTCTTGCACAGCCTGCACAACTTCCGGATGAGCGTGTCCTGTGGCAGTAACAGCAATTCCCGCCGTCATATCTAAAAAGACATTGCCGTCTACATCTTCCACCATACAGCCCTCACCACGAGCCACAACTAAGGGATAGTCACGGGTATAGGAAGGGGAAGTGACAGCGCGATCGCGTTCGACAATGTCTCTAGCACGCGGCCCTGGTAAAGAAGTAATTAAACGTGGCGATCGTGGTAAATGCCTGTTAATAGAGATACTTAACATAATTTGTTTAGAATTTTTTCAAGTTAATTTATGATTAAACGTGTAAGTACTGTCACTTGCAGTAACATGTGATTCTTTTTGCAGTGCATTGGAGCAACAACAGGCATCCACCTGTTCCTACCCTGCGCCCCTTAGGCAAGCTTTGTGTCTTTGTGTCTTTGTGGTGAAAAAAGAATTTATTGAAACACTAAGACACTAAGACACAAAGAGGCTCTTTTGTATCGCAACCAAGCTAACTATCCATTATTCACGATTGTCAATTTGCGCTCGTTGCAAACTTCCCGAAAAGTCTACATACACAGTCTTCCATTCGGTGAAAATATCTAAAGCGGTAGTACCTGCTTCTCGGTGTCCGTTACCAGTATGTTTGACACCGCCAAAGGGTAAATGCACCTCTGCTCCGATAGTGGGGCCATTTATATAGGTGATTCCCGCTTCAAGATCGCGCATAGCAACAAAAGCACGGTTGATATCGCGAGTATATATTGATGAAGAAAGACCATAGTTTGTATCGTTGAGGACAGATATTGCTTCGTCAAAACTACTAACCTCAATTAATGCTACCACTGGCCCAAATATTTCTTCTTGGGCGACCCGCATTTGGGGTATTACCCGATCGAGAATAGTCGGTTGAAAGAAGTAACCGTGTTGTAGTTCTCCCTCGCTAGCTATTTCCCCACCCATTAATACTATTGCTCCTTCCTCACGAGCAATATCTAAATACTTGCTTACCCGTTGCAGTTGCCTTTCGTTAATTATTGGCCCGACATCAGTATTAGGATCAGTACCAACACCCAAGCGTAACTTACTGGTACGCTCTTTAAACATAGCGGTAAATTTTTCTTTGATATCCCGATGCAGGATCAGGCGACTAGTAGCAGTGCATCGTTGTCCGGTTGTGCCGAATGCTCCCCAGACTGCGCCATCAAGGGCAAGTTCTAAGTCTGCATCTTCCATGACTATTTGAGCATTTTTACCGCCCATTTCCAGACATACGCGCTTGTGAGTACGTCCGCAGGTAGCGCCAACTTCTGCACCTGTTTCGGAAGAACCCGTAAACGAAACTAAGTCCACGCCAGCATGTGCAACTAAGGCTTTCCCGACTTCTTCACCCACACCATGCACCAAGTTAATTACCCCTGGTGGTAAACCTGCTTCGGCAAAAATTTCTACTAGTTTTGTTGCACAGGCGGGGGTATCTTCAGCTGGTTTGAGAATGATGGTATTGCCGCACACCAAAGCTGGCATAGCTTTCCAGCAGGGAATAGCAATTGGAAAGTTCCACGGAGTAATGAGGGCGCAGACACCGATGGGCATTCGTACCGTCATCGCGAATTTGTTGGGCATTTCTGACGGTGTAGTTTGCCCAAATAACCGCCGCCCTTCCGCAGCACTATAAAAGGCACAGTCAATACCTTCTTGCACATCTCCCCGTGCTTCTGTCAGGGGTTTACCCATTTCTCGACTCATTAACTGTGCAAGTTCTTCTTTGTATTTGCTCAATAGTTCGCCGACTTTAAAAATATATTCTGCTCTGGCTGGGGCGGGTACAAGTCGCCAGCTGCGGTAAGCTTGGCGGGCTGCGGCTACTGCTGTGTCCACATCAACCGATGCGGAACGCGGGAAGGTAGCAACAACTTCATGCTTGTTGGCAGGGTTGCGGCTTTCTAAGGTAGCTCCCGAAGCAGCACTCAACCATTGACCATCGATGTAATTGCGACAAGTGAGCGGAGTGGTCATAATTGAGTCCTCCGGCTAATATACTGAAACTTTTGTACTAATTGTACCAATTTTGGTTTGTTTTCTGGGCTGCCGTCAATTGACAACTCAAAAATTTGTTGCTCATTCCGAAAATATAGTTATCCTGCTTGTAAGTTTTGTCCACTCAGCGGATCAATCGCCCCGTGATTTTTTTGTCGGTGAAATGTTCGGAAACCAAGACATTATTTATTGTATTTATAAGATAGACTACTTGATTTTGGAGAGCATTTATGCATTACGTCCATCCATTTCAACTTGAACTTCATAGGCTAGAAAATCTGATTGTGCATGTTCAGCACGTCAATAATAAGGAGGTCAATAAAATACCTGATTTTGTCGCCAGCGATCCTCTAAGTGAACAAGGAAATGATGAAGTTACTACTCAAGCTGTCGGGGAAGAAGGTGGTGATGACAAAGTTACTACCTATGCAGTAGGTGAAGAAGGCGGTGATGACAAAGTTACTACCTATGCAGTGGGTGAAGAAGGCGGTGATGACAAAGTTACTACCTATGCAGTAGGTGAAGAGGGAGGTGGCAAAGTCACTACCTACGCTGTCGGGGAAGAAGGTGGCGATCCAATCACTACTCAAGCTGTCGGTGAAGAGGCTGGTTTTTAACCAAGCGGAAACAATGTGGTGAGTGTTAATCAAGATGGTTCGATTAATGATAGCCGTCACCCTAAAAGGACGTGAGTTCGATGAACTAAAAAACCGCAGGAGGCAGAACAGGTAAGTCTTTCGAGTAGATGTCAAGTGAGGGTTTGTAATCCCCGCTCATTTTAGTCGTGTCAAGCCATTACTGAATTTTTACCCCACTTGACTAATCCTTTAAATACTTTATGTGAGTACGCCCTGGCTCGATGACAAACTTCAATAGGAGTTGAATCTATAAAGTGCTTCACGCTTACAGAATCTAAATTTAAACCAAAAATTTGAACAGTGCTGATGCATCGCAGTGGCAAACAAACCTTCTGTTCTCTGCTTTACTGAAGGATTTAAAAAAATAAATTTATAACATTAACTATAAGAAAAATTACTTAAAATACCTCGCCGCAAAAATTTCAAAAGCAAGCATCAATTGAGGTTTAAATTCTGATGAAAAAACTCAAAAAACACAAAAAAGTCAAGGAGTTAGACCCCCTGACCAGAATTTAACCAAGTTCTACAACACACAACCACACATAACTAGTGAGGTCTACTACTATGTTAAATAAGTTATATGCTTTAGTCTATAGTTACTGCATTAATTGTTACTTTTCCTAGAAGAAGGGCGATGGTGCATTGCACGGATAGCGATCGCTTTTGGGGCGGCGATGCATCATGATCTAGATGGTGTCTATATTTAATTTCAAATTCCATGCCACAGTTATATCCTGGAGAAGTTTTCGCCAACACTACTGATTTTGATATCGGTATTCGCCAACTTTTGCCTCGCTATGATGAAATGCTGGAGGTAATTGTTCGTTGTGTACCTTCTAAAAGTCATCGCATCTTAGAACTAGGCTGCGGTACGGGTGAACTTAGTCTCAAAATACTCAACTATTGCCCAAATACCCAAGTGATAGCTTTAGATTATTCACCGCGAATGCTGCAATTCGCCCAAGACAAGATTGCTCAAGCTAATTATCAAACACGCTGGACTGGCATTGAAGCAGATTTTGGCGAGTGGGCTAACAATCCAGAAAAATTTGGTATTAGTGAGAAATTCGATGCTTGCGTATCATCTTTAGCAATTCACCATCTCAACGATGAAATGAAGTTGAAGCTATTTCAGCAAATTCGTAAAACTTTGCATCAAGACGGTTGTTTTTGGAATGCAGACCCCATCAAGCCAGAATCACCAGCTTTAGCAGAAATTTACCAGGCAATGCGAGAGGAATGGGCAACTCAACAGGGAACTACCTTAACAGAAATTCGTAATAAAGTTGGCACAAGCACAAATTACGGATACTCTAGTCAAGATCAACTAGCTACCTTAGAAGCCCATTTCAAAATGCTATCTCAAGCAGGATTTGAGACAGTAGCAGTACCTTGGAAATATTACGGCTTAGCAGTTTTTGGTGGTTGGGTATCTAAGTAAGGCAGGGAATAGGGAACTCTTAACTCTTAACAGGGAACATTTTTGATCAAACTCTTGCTAGGGTATGCATATGGCATTTTTAACGGAATCACTACCCAACTACATCAACGGCCAGTGGTGTGCATCAACTGCTACAGAATACATAGACGTCTTCAACCCAGCTACAACAGAAATATTGGCGAAAGTCCCTCTCTCACCTACATCTGAGGTTAATCAAGCTGCCGAAGCTGCTGCTGAAGCTTTTGTGACATGGCGACGTACCCCACCGACTGAACGAGTACAGTATTTATTTAAACTCAAGAACCTATTAGAAGAACATTTTGAGGATTTAGCCCGCACAATTACCCTTGAATGTGGAAAGACTTTAGCTGAGTCGAAAGGTGAGATGCACCGTGCAATTGAAAATGTTGAGGTTGCTTGCGGTATTCCCATGATGATGCAAGGAACAAATCTGGAAGATATTGCACAGGGGATTGATGAAATCATGATTCGCCAACCACTAGGGGTATGTGCAGTAATTGGCCCGTTCAATTTTCCGGGAATGATTCCATTCTGGTTTATGCCTTATGCCCTTGCTTGCGGTAATACCTACATTGTTAAACCATCAGAAAAAGTGCCGTTGACGATGCAGAAAATCTTCCAGTTACTAGAAAAAACTGGGCTACCCAAAGGTGTAGTAAATTTAGTTAACGGGGCGAAAGCAGCTGTAGACGCAATTCTAGATCACCCTAAAATTCGAGCAATTAGCTTTGTCGGTTCTACACCAGTAGCTAAGTATATTTACAGTCGGGCAGCAGCAAATGGAAAACGCGTACAATGCCAAGGCGGCGCGAAAAATCCAATTATTGTTTTACCTGATGCAGATATAGAAATGACTAGGCGCATTGCTGCTGATAGCGCTTTTGGTTGTGCTGGGCAACGTTGCTTAGCAGCTTCAATCGCCGTCACAGTCGGAGAAGCACGGCACACGTTTACAGAAGCGATCGCCGAAACTGCCAAAAAGCGGATCGTAGGTAATGGTTTAGACCAAGGTGTAGAGATGGGCCCGGTAATTACTGCCGAAAGCAAGGCGCGGATTGAAGCTTTAATTCAAAAAGGGACAGAGGGCGGTGCAACGCTGTTGGTAGATGGACGACAACCAAAAATTCCTGGTTACGAACAAGGCTATTTTGTCCGTCCAACCATTTTGCAAAATGTCGATCCAACAAGTGAAATTGCTAAGACAGAAATCTTTGGGCCAGTACTCAGCTTGATTCATGTGAATAGTATTGATGATGCGATCGCGATCGTCAACAGCGGTCAATACGGCAACATGGCTTGTTTGTTCACCACCAGTGGTGCGGCGGCGCGGAAATTCCGCTATGAAGCAGAAGCTGGTAACATTGGTATCAACATCGGAGTCGCTGCACCGATGGCATTCTTCCCCTTTAGCGGTTGGAAAGAAAGCTTTTTTGGTGACTTGCACGGTCAAGGCAACCACGCAGTCGAGTTTTTTACTCAAACCAAAGTTGTGGTAGAACGCTGGCCAAGTGAGTGGTCGCGTCAATTTTGAGTATTGCGCCAATAGGCCGAACCATCGCGCTTTCTGTCGATGAGTCCATTTTCAAATAATTCTCGTCTTAACAGGGCAGGATCGCCAAAGGTGTGATACTGATTGAGCAGTGTGTTAACTTCTTTCTCAGTGTAAGTTACTCCCGATTCAAACTTCGAGGCTAGATACTCTAAAACCAACTTTTGAAATTTACCCTTATTCCGCTTAGAGGGCCATTCTTTCACGCGCCCTTGTTCATCTAGATAACTTTTGAGTTCAGCTTGATAGTCCATTCTTTGTGTCTTAGTGTCTTGGTGGTTCAAAAATATTTTTTCACCACTAAGGCACTAAGACACCAAGTAAATTTTTTGATTTACACTCTACTAGCGGTTCTCAGGCACTTAGGCAGGGTAAAATTCGTCACTATTCGCAGCAGACAAATCTGGTTGAGGAGAAGAATGTGAAGATCGCAGTTATTACCAAAACTATAATTACATCTTTCGGTTTGTTAATTTTACTTGCTCCACAACGCACCCATGCTCAACTAGTACCACAACCTTGGGTCTCAGTGGGTGGAAAAGATGGCGATGTTACCTATTCTGTGGGTGCAAGGGCTTTGAATTGGGGTGCTGAGTTAGGATTTGGCCCTGATAGTGCTACGGGATTCGATCTACTCAAATTTTTAAGTTTGCCAGTCGTTTCGCCTTACTTAGGATTAGGTTACTATTCGGAAGATAAAGGTCTTGCTGTTTCTGGCGGGGTTCAGGTAGGTGCTGGCGATAATCTTTTTTTAGGCGTTGGTTACAACTCGGTTCGCGGAATCAATGGACAATTGGGAATCAAATTCTAACAATTTAGACCTGTCGCTTGATAACCTTTTCTTAACCTTATGATTTCATTCATTTTTTTGACTGAGCGGCATACTATAACTTATTTCCTGACATAAAGTTATAAAATAATACTAAGTAGTTTTAATTGAGGTAAATCAGGCTAACCTAATATTGACCTAGTGTTAAATTGTCTACTATATTTACCTACGAAGAGTTACCATCTTTTTGATGGTTTATTTTATATCCACGTCAGGTTAGACCAGGATAAATACAAAGTCCTCGCAAGCTATGCCTAAATCGCAATTATTGGGAAATTGTTGAAGGACAAGCCATAGAAGCTCAAAAATTTCGTTTTTACAGTCTATTGCATGGGAGGTATATTTCTCTCGCTATTTATCACCAACACTATAAATATCGAACTAACTATACAAACACTCTTGATGATTTAGTGAATTAATAACTATAGAACAATGATTAATCTTTTAGCAGTAGGAGGTAGTCTATATCTATAGAATTTATAGCATTAAAAATAAATGCTAAGTAATAATGCTTTTCTATATCACAAAGCCATAATCCTCTAAGTTATTTAACACTCTTTTGACTGAATTAGGTGTAGTATAATCGATTATATGGAAGTGATGGAGTAAGCAAGATTCCACGGTTATTCAGCTAGTCAAAAGCTTCCTTGCTTTGCAAAATATCCCTTTCAAAGGGAAAAGCAATCCACAAAACACCCATATTTACTTTTTCGGGTTTTAATGGATTTTTTACAGAATTATAGCTAATTTTTTATGGTACTAAACACTAAAATTTGGATAAGCGAACTCTGCAATGAGTTTTTGCTGATTTTCTCATCATTATCCAAACTTATATGCAGTTAAGTAGTAGGATCGGCATGTGTTGAACCTCCAGACCTCCAGGTGAGGATAAGGGACAAGGTTAAAGGGAAGAGGGATTTTATTCACAAAGCCTTTTTTCCAACTTATGCAAGAAGTTCATTGGAATGAGCTATAGCGTTGATGACACTGAAGGTTCTTGAAGTTATTTATTTAGCAGGCAACTCTGTATGGAGCAAGGCTTAAGGTTACTACTTCAACTGGTACTAGAATTTGCGCCTGTAATTGCAAGTTTAGTGCACAAAAGTAATGATGCACGTCCCGATGCAAATAAAAACGAGTATCCCAGCAAAATTCAAGAATTCCTCCAAACTGTAAACACTGCCAGTCAAAAAATTAGTTATTTGGGAGGATTTGACCAAGAAAAAATAGAAGAACAGCAGTTAGCAGTTTATTACCATCAGACGCAATTACAAATAGCAACCCAAGAACAAGAGACAGCGTTGAAGGTTTCAGAGGTAAATAAACTTTTTGATAGCTGGCCTTTGCGCTTATATCCTTCGCAAATCTTAGAATCAGATACTACTCGTGAACGCAAACCTCTAAAAATTTTCTTAGCTCCACCGAAAGTAGTATTTGATAAATTCGACGCTCAACAAGAAGAAGCTGTAACTGATGTAGAGTTAATGTTAGCTGAAGGATTGCGAGATTTCCTCGGTAAACATTACTCTTTACAAAGTCCGGTTAGACCGACAGAGTTTTTAGCTGGAGCTTGGGATAGTAAGCGTTTTCACAGTGAATCTAGTATCAAGGCTCTGTTTGGAATGTTGAAAACAGAGCCTATTTTGATTCTAGAGTCAGAAGCTGATGGAGACTATCTAAATTTCCGTATTGGTTATTGGGGACTAGGGCAAGAGCATTATTACTATAAAACAATCTCTCAGCTACCTTATCGAGAAATTGTTGAACAGTCGGCAAAAAACCGTGCCTTGGAATGGAGAACTATTAGAGATGAACTCGTTGCCCTAGGAGAAAATCTAGAAGAAATTAATGATATCGGCAGAGATAATGCGATCAATTTGGCAACCTTGGAGAAAGAAGAAAAATGGAAAGCCAAGGGTGTTGATATTAGTAAATTATCCTTACGATACCAAATCAATCGTCAGGACTTAGAACAACTTTGTCAGGTTTTAATTACCTGTCACTGTTTAGTCGCTGGCTGGATAGCAGATGTTTATCACTTGGTTCATTATGATGTACCTCCCCTGCTACCAGATTTGCTGCCGAGTTTGCTGAAGAGTTCTATTGATTTGCGATCGCTAGAAGCAATTGCCTCAGGATACAAACAAGTCTACCAAGCTCTAGAGGCAGAACATCGTTATTGGATTCCTGAATTGGCTTTGCAGTTAGGCCAGAGTTTATCCCATCTTAGCGATCGCTCTTTGGCTGAAGAACAAGTAAAATATTCAATTCACACATGGCTAGAACTGCATAAAGTACCGCAAGTACAAGCAAGCAACCCACTGGAGGTGATGCGAACAGCTGCAACAACAGAAGACGCAGAATATTTCCAAAAGTTAAAAGAATATTTTGCGGCAGTTGGCGATCGCCAGGGTATCAGCGAAGTTGAGGAAATTTTGGATGCGATCGCCAACTTCAAACACGCACGCCAAGGAGAAAATGTTTATCTTAACCACACCCTCACCGGACATGCAGGCAAAATTACATCTGTGGCTATTAGTCCGGATGGAGAGGTTTTAGTCAGCGGATGTGCAGACAAAACTATTAAAGTATGGAATTTGAAGACTGGTAAAGCAATCCGCACCCTCAAAGATAATTTAGGAGAAGTTTCATCGGTTGCTGTTAGTCCCGATGGCAATTTCCTTGCCGTTGGCAGTTGCGAACATCCTAAAAGTAATGTCAAAGTCTGGCATCTTGCCACTGGCAAATTACTGCACACGCTATTGGGACATCAAAAACCAGTTAACTGTGTAGTCATCAGTCCAGATGGTATGATTCTCGCCAGTGGCAGCAGTAAAATCAAAATCTGGAATCTGCACAAAGGCGATCGCATTTGCACCCTTTGGCATTCTTCTGTAGTTCACGCTGCTGCTATCAGTCCTGATAGTACAATTCTTGCCAGTGCTAGCAGTGACAAAAAAATTAGGTTGTGGAACCCACGCACGGGAGAACCATTACGCACTCTCAACGGACATACGGGTGAAGTGTACTCGGTTGTCATCAGTCCAGATGGACAAATTCTGTTTAGCGGTAGTGCTGACAAAACCATTAAAGCTTGGGAACTCGAAAGTGGAAAAATGCTGCATACCTTCACTGGCCATGCAGGTGAAGTGAAATCAGTTACCATTAGTCCGGATGGGCAAACTCTGTTTAGCGGTAGTGCCGATAAAACCATTAAGATTTGGTGTTTGCACACTGGGGAATTGCTGCAAACTCTGACAGGACACTCAGGGGCAGTGAATGCTATTGCTGCTAGTCCTGATGGTCAGTTTATCGCTAGTGGTAGTTCCGATAAAACAATTAAAATCTGGCAGATAGTTTGATATCATGTCCGCGTCACGTTAAAGGTGTGCATCACACCACAATTATTCATTGGGTCAAACAATTGGGAAAGAAACTTTCAGATGCTAACAATTCACTCAACCTTTGTAAAGCAGGCGATAAATCGTCGGGTGAAATATAAATATCAAGGATGCTAAAAGTGTCACTTTCTCGCGCCAGTTGCAAAGCTGTATGAAGTTGTTTACCCGTCTTGACAACTAAACCACGACCGCCTAATAATTCTGCAAATCGGGCATAGTCCAAGCTGGGAATACGGACAAAATCTGCTTGTTGGTGTCCCATCACCCGCAACGTATTAAAAGTATCATTGTGAATGACGATCGCAATGAGTTTCAGTCCTAAGCGTTTTGCCGTGAGTAACTCCATGCCCGTCATTTGGAAAGCCCCGTCACCAACTAATGCGATCGCCCGCCGCAAAGGATCGGCTAATTGAGCACCAATCGCACCCGGAACGCCAAACCCTATGCTGGCGCAGAAGGCAGAAGACAAAAACGATGTACCTGCTTGTGTTTGGATGTCATCCGCTGCCAACAGCACATCTCCAACATCTGCAATCAGCAGCGTGTTGCTGTCAATAAACTGATTGAGTTCATACAGCAATCTGCTCATAGAAATCTTACCCTCACAGGGAGCTACACGCGGTTGCATTGGTGTAATGGTGGATGTATGCCAATGGGGCAAATCCGGACTGGTAGACAAAGCGGTGATGAAATCCTCAAACCGCACATTCTGGTATTCGTGATGCTTGATCGCAATGCGTTCTGAGGTAACATAGACTCTACGACCCGGATCTAAGTGAGCGGTAAACATGCCCAGGTTAAAGTCTGTCGTTAACCCACCCAGCATCAGCAGACAATCTGATTCTTCGACAGTATTCCGCACGTAAGGATCGCCCGCTTCACCGTTGTAGATACCGATGTATTGCGGATGTGATTCTGGGAAAGCAGATTTTCCTAAGAGGGTGGAACTGACTGGCACGCCTAATTTTTCTGCCAGTGTTATTACTTGCTGTTGCAATCCAAGGCGGTGTACTTCGACACAGTTAACAATTACGGGTGACTTAGCTCGATGCAGCATTTCTAGAGTTTCCGCCAGAGCTTCCGCTAGAGTATCTGCATCTGTGCGTTTGATTGGTGGTGGGTGGTGTTCTGCCTCCTCAATTTCTGCATAAACCATATCGCGAGGGATTTCTAGGTACACCGGACGCTTGAAAGTCATTGCGTAGTCTAGGGCACGGCGAATTTTGACATCGGCAGTTTTGGGGTTAGTGAGCGTTGTAGCGTAGAGAGTCACTTCTTCGTAAACACGTCGCTGTGTATCAAATGTTTTCATCTTATGATGTAGCAAGTCATGCTGCTGTCGTTCCCCTAAACCTGGTGCGCCGCTTAAGATCACCAATGGAGACTTTTCTGCATATGCACCTGCGATCGCGTTTACCATGTTCAACCCACCGACGCCATAGGTTACAACTGCTAAACCCAAGCCACGAATGCGAGAGTAAGCATCAGCGGCAAAACCAACGCTGGGTTCGTGAGTCATGACAACGGGTTGAATTTTGCTGGCTGCAAGGGCATCAAAGAGCGTTAAGGCAAAATCACCAGGTATGCCAAAGCCATGACGTACACCCTGCTGGTATAAAATTTCAAAAATATGCGGTGCTAGTTGAGGCATGTTTAGTTTCCTCCCCAAAGGGGATTTGTGATTGAGCGGCAAGTTGACTCGCTCAACTAAGGGTAAAAAATTAGATGTCAAAAAATACGAGCTTGTTGATTACCAAGAGTCAGCGCTGCGGCTTTCACTAACAAGGTTTAACTTGGAACTAAGCTCTCATATTTATATAGTGAACTAATTAAGACAGGATGTGTGGATTTTGAGACAAAATATAACAGCCAGAGGCGTTGCTGAATCAAGGTATGAATTGTCATTCTGAGCGGAACTTTGTGGAGCGAAGAATCTCGATAGATGCTTCGTTTCGCATTGCTACACTCAGCATGACAACATCAAATTCATACTTCAAATCAGCAACGCCCAGCCAGAGACTCTCCCACTGGAATGATGCAAGACTCCCATGCACCGAGGCGCACAGCAAAGAATGAAAATCTCTCTTCCCCGATCCCCAATCCCCAATCCCTACTTTAGAAAATTGGTATAAACTATGCAGGCAACTATTGAGCAACTCTCACAAGTGATTGTGTTTGCGGGTTTAGAACCAACAGACAAGATAAGTCTGCAACCTCACACTCAAGTGCGACGCTACAAGCAAGGAGAGATTATTTTACATGAGGGCGATCGCCTGCCTACTAAGTTATATGCTGTAGTCAGTGGCACAATTCAAGTCACCAAAACAGCAAACACAGGTAAAGAAACGATTCTTCGCACACTTGATCATGGGGAAATTTTCGCCGCACCAGCACTCTTGGGAAATGGCATTTCTCCCGCCACAGTCACTGCTGAAACTGATTGCGACATTCTCACAGTAGAGCGAGATGCTTTGCTCAAAGCAATTGGGCAGAATCCCGATATAGCCTTGCGGATGCTGATGGTTTTGAACAATCGACTTCAGCAATTACATGAAACAGTCCACGGATTAGTTTCTGAAAGAGCGATTGTGAGGCTGGCGAGGTTAATTCAATATTGTGCTGCGGAATCCGGTACAGAATCTAGCCAACAAGGCCAGACTTTAAAAGCTAAACTGTCATATTATCGCATCGCTCGTAGTATCGGCATTACCTACGAAGAATGCGTGCGTTTAGTTAAAAGTTTGAAGACAGTCATTGCTTACAGTCGGGGTGGCAAGATTACGATACTTGATGCTGAGAAATTGGATGCGATCGCATCTGGAGATACAGAGGCTGGAGTCCTTGCCTAACCAAATGTTGCGGTGTGTATTCCTTTGGGTGCAATTTCAATCAAAGAGAAGTTGATTTTCTGCTACTGCATACTGCGGTTGAATATATAGTTAGCGAGCAAGTAGCAATCAGGTATATTTAGCTGTATAAATTATTTGTTATAGATAGATTTAGGAGTAATAACTTGCTACCCCCTACTGCTGACAAAATCATGGAGGTTGGACTTGGGTTCTGGGCCTCTAAGGTGCTACTGAGCGCTGTAGAAATAGAGTTGTTTACCGAACTGGCTCAGCATCCTAAAGATATTGAGACTTTGCAGGCTCAGCTCGGCTTACATCCAAGATCGGCACAGGATTTTCTGGATGCACTGGTAGCGATGGGGTTTCTCCGCAGAGAAGGAAAAATTTACCACAATACTCCCGACACCGATATGTTTTTAGATAAGCGAAAGCCCTCTTATATCGGTGGGATACTGGAAATGGCAAACCATCGCTTGTTCGGTTTCTGGGGACACCTGACAGAGGCATTGCGGACAGGCGAGATGCAAAACGAAGCCAAAGGTGGTGGAGAAAACTTCTTTGCAGCAATTTACGCCGAGCCTGACCGACTCAAGGAATTTCTTCGGGCTATGTCTGGCGTCAGTCGTGGCGCGAATATTTGTATTGCCGAGCGTTTGCCTTGGTCTAATTATAAGTCCTTTGTAGATGTTGGCACAGCTCAAGGCGATTTGGCCGTGCAGATTGCTAAGGCTAATCCACATCTCAGCGGGATTGGATTTGACTTGCCTGAAGTTGCTCCCATATTTGAGGATTATGTCGCCGAACAAGCTGTTGGCGATCGCATTCGTTTTATCGCTGGTGACTTCTTTAAGGACGATTTACCAAATGCCGATGTTATTCTCATGGGTCATATCTTGCATGACTGGAGTCTGGAAGAGAAGAAAATTTTGATTCGTAAGGCTTATGCATCTCTTCCCGAAAACGGGATTTTGGTTGCTTATGATACTGTGATTGATGATGAGCGATGCAAAAATCTGTTTGGTTTGTTGATGAGCTTGAATATGCTGATTGAAACCCCAGCAGGATTTGACTATACAGGATCTGACTGCTGCCAATGGATGAAAGAAGCCGGATTTCGTGAAACGCGAGTAGAACACTTGATTGGGCCAGATTCGATGGTGGTGGGTATCAAGTAAATCTTATTAGTTTCCGAAATGACGAGTGTCGGGGTGGCAAGATTACGATACTTGATGCTAAAAAATTGCAAGCGATCGCCTCTGGAGATACAGGGGCTGAAGTCCTTACCTAACCAAATTTTGAAGTGTGTATTCCTTTAGGTGTAATTCCAGTGGAAGAGAAGTTGATTTTCTGCTTAGTTTAAGCAAAACAGATGACGCCATTTCTTATTTTGAACGAAATCCAGATAGAACAAGTAATTTGAAAGCTTCGACTGAGAAGGCGTATTGCTCGGTCGTAGTTACTTTTAATCCTTAGAATTTCCTTATTTTTGATTGGTAATATCGTTAATTGAATCTAGGAATTAAACTTTAACCTTTTTTGAAAGTTGAGATTTTGTAACCCAGATCACTTTTTTTTGCTCGCAAATATATCACCTTAGGGATGAGGAAAGCCGAGCGCGAAAAACAGCAAGATTAATTGCAGTTCTTCTATGTTCTATCCAAGCTAATGGTACTCCAAACAATTGATGAGTTAGATTCAAACTACCGTCAGACGTTCACGATTAATGACATCAAGAGGATGAGTGTTTATCCTCAAGGAATTAATGAAAAGATTGGTACAGTCAGCGACATTATATTAGATAACCAAGGCCAGCTCCGTTATCTAGTCCTCGACTTAGGAATCCAGATTTTTGGCAAGAAAATATTACTGCCAGTCAGTTGTGCCCGCGTTAGCTATAAGACAAATCGCGTCTACGTGGATCTGACAAGAAAGCAAGCAGAAGCTTTACCTGGATACAATGAACGCACAGTGCTGAATCACGACTATGAAGAAAAGTTGAGGGCGGTATATCGCACTCAACCTGAGCTATCTGCGGTCTCTACGTCTGTGTACGAGATGAATGAGCAGGATTCTCAAACCCTCAGACTGTACGAAGAACGGTTAATTGCCAATAAAAATCGCTTCAAAGCAGGGGAAGTAGCAGTTGGCAAGCACATAGAAACTGAAACTGCACAGGTTTCAGTGCCGATTAGAAAGGAGCGAGTTGTGATTGAGCGAGTGACTTCACCAGGCGCTGGCAAGCCACTTGCTTTTGGGGAATTTGCCTTCACGGAAGGCGAAGTGGCACGTTTGGAAGTTTACGAAGAGACTCCTGAGATTCACAAACAAGCTTTTGTACGTGAAGAAATCAGAGTCAAGAAATTGGTAGAGCAACAGACAGTTGAAGCTCAAGAGACGCTTAGGAAAGAAGATTTAGATATTAACACTGAGGGGCATCCGGTCGTAGAAAGGATTTAGTAATGAGTCATTTTATGGGTAGTAGTTGTGGTTACATCACGGCTACTTTTTTGATTCATCGTACACTTATTCTCATCTGGTAGACTAACGGATTTTTGGTGCAGCGGGAGTCATTCAGGAGCAGACAATCCCTTCCGTCACCAACATCGCAATTTTTGTTATTACGTTGAAATCATCCTACAAAATCTGCGATCGCACTAGTAAAATTGCGGACAAGTACAGGCTAAAAATCATATCCCACCTAGTACCTGTCAAGGGTTTGTAGTAAGCACCAAGCGTGCTTAAAAATTCAGGACTAAAGTCCTGACTACGAACTTTGCGATTCATCAATTCAAATTTGACAAACTACTAGGGCGTGTTTTCAAACTCCTAAATGTCATTCTGAGCGAAATGAAATGAAGCAAAGAATCTCGTAAAAATCAGGGTTATAGAGATGCTTCACTACGCTGTCGCTTCGTACCCTACGGGAAGGCTACGCCTACAGCATGACAAAACTGATACTTTGAAAACACACCCTAGTCCCCCTTGAAAAGGGGGAAATACTTGTGAAAATCCCCCTTTTTAAGGGGGATTTAGGGGAATCTTCAAGAATCAAGTTCTGATAACTGAACTGTATTGGCAGTTAACTCCGGTTGCATTGGCTTCACTGGGAAGCGGAATATAGCAATAATTGCCCTCACAGTAAATACAAACATCGCCATAGCGCCAATGGCAAAAATGATGTCACCGGGAATTCGCAACCATACCGTCCACCGCATCCAAGGACTGCTAATTACTTCCGCACTGCGAGCAAACCAAGTACCGTGATTAATTGATTCTGCTAGCTGATAGAAACCATTGGGAATTAATCCCAAAACTAACATTCCTACTAAACCACCATTAATCATCCAGAAAGAAAAGCGCAGCAACCATTCATTCCAAGCGTTCTCTGGTACAAATTCCCGCAAGGCAAACAACATCAGTGCCAATGCCAAACAACCATATACACCAAATAAAGCAGCATGAGCGTGAATTGGTGTAGTATTTAAACCTTGCGAGTAGTAGAGAACAATCGGAGGATTAATTAAGAAACCAAAGATACCTGCACCGACTAAATTCCAAAAACAGGTAGCGATAAAAAAGCGTAGAGGCCAGCGATAAAATCCTTCTGCTTCTTGAGATAGTTTCAAAGTCTTCAATACCTCAAAACCAATCAGCGTTAGAGGAACTACTTCCAAAGCTGAAAATACTGCTCCCATTGCGGCAATAAATGACGGTGTACCGGAGAAATATAAATGGTGCAATGTGCCAATGACGCCGCTACCCAAGTACAAAATTGTGGTGAGGTAAGTCGCACGCAAAGCCGAAGATTTTTTGAGGAAACCCAATTCACTACACAAATAAGCAATGACAACAGTAGCAAATACCTCAAAGAAACCTTCTACCCAGAGGTGAACTACCCACCAGCGCCAATATTCGGCAATGCTTAAAGGTGTGCGATTTGTATATGCCAAACCTACTGAATAAAACAGAGGAATTGTAATCGCACTGTAAAGGAAAAAGTGACTCAAACCAGTGGGATTTTTCTCTTTTTGCAAGGCAGGTTTGAAAGCACGATACATCAGCCACAGCCAAAATATCATGCCACCAATGAGCAGCAATTGCCATACTCTTCCTAATTCAATATATTCATAGCCTTGGTGTCCCCAAAGAAAGCTATTTTTTACATCTAAAACTCCTGTTACCGCCTGCCAAGTTCCAATCATTGAACCAACAACAACGAGGGCTAAGGCTAGAAGTAAAACGGTATTACCAAGCGCTTGAAATTTCGGTTCAATACCACCGAAACGTGGAGCAAAATAAAGTCCAGCTGCTAACCAACAAGTAGCAATCCAGAACACAGCTAGTTGTAAATGCCAGGTGCGAGAAGCAGCATAGGGCAAGAAATTAATCAGAGGAATTCCGTAAAAACCTTCCCCTTCCACAGCATAGTGTGCAGTGAACATCCCCATGATAATTTGCACCAAAAACATCGTCATCGCTACGCCAAAAAATAGCGAGGTGACTTTTTGGCTGGGGGTAGGAATTCGCACAGCCGGACGTGCTGGAACTGGCTGAATTTCATCTGCTTCTTCCTGGGTAAGGTAGACAAATAGAAATACACCAATTCCCGCAATTAAAATGATGACCGAGACTATTGACCAGATAATAAATTGCCCTGGCGCTTGATTGCCAATTAGGTCATCGTGAGGCCAATTCGCAGTATAGGAAAATGGGGCGTTTGGTCGATTTGCTGCTGCTGCCCAAGCTGTCCATGCAAAGAAGGATGTAACGTTGTGAATTTGGGTATTGTCTTTAAACCAGCCATCAGGTATTGAGTGAATTGCAGAGCCGTGGGCTAATAGTTGTTGATAGTCTTGGAAGACCTTTTTTAATCCTTGCGTTTGGGCATTGGTCAGGATTAATTCGTGGGTTTCGGGGTCGTAACGATTGGTTTTAAATTGTTCGCTGACTTGAGCTTCTAAACTCGCTCTTTCTGGGGCTGATAATGCTTCTAAATCGTCTTGCGAAAAATTCGGATTATCGTTGTATAAAACCCCAGCGGTTGCTAATCCCCAACGATGAAGTACGTCAGCTGTCCAATCTGGAGCGAGATAACTTCCGTGTCCCCAAACACTGCCAACGTGTTGACCACCACGAGCTAAATAAGTTTCTTGTCCGGCTTGAATTTCTGCCTTAGTGAGGATGATTTCTTGCTGAGGAGAACGTACGACTTCTGGCACGGGAGGAGCGTTTTTCCAAATAACAGCCCCTGCTGCTAGTAAAACAGTAAAGGCAACGATGCAGATTAGTACTAACCAAGCAGGAAAACTGAGCGATCGCTTTTTTCGAGCCATTGAAATATCGGTATCAACTAACGTGGTGTTAGCCATAGCTAAACCTCCAAAACTTTGGCAAAATTCTCAAAATTTTGATTCAAATAATTTCACAATCAAATGAAAGGTAGCCAAATGTATAATTTGGCTAAAGAGCTATTAAGTGCGCGGGCAGAACTGAAAGGGCAACAATTGTCAGAAAAACAAAGGCTGTTGTACTTTCTAGTATCGCCGCAAATTGAATTTTTGCAGTGCGATACCATTCTTGATTCAAGGCAACAATGCCAAATTTAATTAGTGCCAATCCAAAGGCTAAAACTGCCGCTGGAGATAACCAACCCAGCCAATAGAATAAGAAGACAATTAGGGTTGCAACAGCATGATAAATTGTCCCCGGAATTACAGAACTGGTTTTAGGTTTCCGCAGTTTAACTGTAAAAATAGCACTAGAAAAGAAAAGGGTGTTCAGCGCCCACAATCCCATTACACTGGGGGAAATTACGCCAGTTGTTACAGCGTAGGCGAAGGGAGTAGAAAGGCAAACCGCAGCAAAGGTGATTAGTTCATTGAAAACAGATTTTTGCTCTCTTTGCAAAACTGAGAAAGCATCAATAATTAAAGCAGCTAATGCACCTGCATAAATCCATAAGACAACTGGATAGCTGAGGTAAAGCCAAATCGCAATTCCACCAGAAATTACAGCATACAACCCACCCCAAACAAGAAAACGCGGCTTGAGGGTGCGACGTTGTTTGATTTGCATTACTAAAGGATGTTCAGCCTGGAAGCCACAAAAGGCGCATATTAAAGCTAGCGTTGTTGATAATGTCCAAGCTTGTGCAGCCGCTGCACCAATCAGAAAAGAAACTAGCAATATCACGTAGACTCCATGTTCTGGAGAAAACGTCTGGCGATACCACGCTTGGGGGTTGGGTTTGGTTATAGTTTGGGTATTGCTAGATGCATTGATGGTTGATTGAGTCATCATCCTCATCTCTTTGCAGGATAAATATTTATCAGACTGCTACAGAATACTTTTCTCGTTCCCGTGCATCGACAACTAAAGGTAAACAAAGAATCGCGATCGCCTTTTGCCATTCCTTTTTAACCTGCCTGTCTTCTAGCCCATTAAACGATTCTACTAAGCGGGGAATTGCAGTTTCTAAAGCCGGACGAGGTACGGGACGATGTAACTCTACTAAATGAGTAAGGCTTTCTTGATGGTTAACGAAATTAATTACCCAATTTGTTGTATGCTCTGGGCTATCAGGAACACGCTTAACATCTAACTCATTTTTCAACCAATCATAAAAAGGTGGTAATTCTTTAGCTAAGACACTTCCTGCTGTAGGCAAAGTTTCCCTCAGAAAATTTATGTCTAAGCTGTCTAGCTGTTGCTGAAAATCAAGTGAATTCAGGCACTCACTTAGCGTTTTTGAGAGTAGAGTTTCTACTTGAGTTTGAGATAAATCTAAGTGTTGAGTGAAAGTTTTAAGTGTTGATTGCATCGTTAAAATTTGTTGTTTGTTGTTTGTTGTTTGTTGTTTGTTGGTGGTTGTTTGTTAGTGGTTATTCTCCCACTCTCCCCATCTTCCACTCTCCCACTCTCCTACTCCCACTCCCTATTCTCTACTAACTGCACAGAGAATGATATAGCCTAATTCATGACGGTATTTATGGAAAACACGGCGCATTGCTAAAACACGTTTGCGGATGGGTTCTTGTGTCAAAATATTCCATAAAATCCGAATTGTGTTGGCTACGCCTTCATCTTGAAACATTCTCCGCCAATTCAATAACATCATTGGCCCGGTTTGATGTTTCTGCACTTGCAATCCGGCTGTTGCACAAGCAGCAATCCAGTTAGGTTCCGATAAGGGTGTAGAATTAACTCGAATTACTTCTGCTAACTCAGAATGAATTTCTTCTTCTTTGTCGTGGGCTAATAATTCATGACAGAGAAATTTACCACCTGGTTTGAGTTTATTGTGAATTCCAGCTAAAATCTTGGCTTTTCCTAGAGGAGATTGCATGGTGAGAATTGCTTCTGCCAAAACATAATCAAACTTTCCTGGTATAGGCTCTAAGTGAAAAATATCACCTTCCATAATTTCGACTTGATTTTCTAAACCAGCAGCATGGATGTTGGCACGTGCACGCGCTACACTCTCAGGATTTTTTTCTACACCTACCACTTTGACATTGTAGCGTTTGGCAATATTTATTGCACTGTAACCAAAGCTGGAGGCTAATTCTAAAACAGTTTCACCTGGTTGAAAATTAGCCCATTCAAATAATTGCTCTGTGGCTAATCTTCCGCCGGGACGCAGATATTTTTTACCTGCTACTGCTAAAACTTGGTGTCCGGGAGCTTTTTGGAAATTGAGAGTGGCATTAGTCATGTGTCTGACCTCTTTGCACTGATGCTATCCTCAATGTGTCAAAAATCTATTAAAGCTTCTATGAGGTAGCTCAAAGAAGGAATGATTTTCACCAATGGACTGGGTACTGAGTATTGGGTATTGGTGATTGGGTACTGGGTATTGGGCGAAGATTCTTCTCCTAACCTACCTAGTCACGACTCCCCAGTTTCCAGTACTGTGTGCATATGTGGTCTTGAATATAAAATATAACGACGCTTTATGCGATCTGAACGAAAACAAGTTGCGATCTAACGTCAGCTTGTTGCGATCTAACGTCCGCTTGTCGTGACGTAACGTCAGCTTGTTGCGATCTAACGTCAGCTTGTTGTGATCTAACGACAGCAAGTTTTGGAGTTACCTCATTAAAACTCAATCTGGTTCAGCGCGATCGCTTATGTAAAGACATTGCACAGTACAGATACAAACTGTAAACTTATAGGCGATCAAATTTCTCCGTCTCTCTTCTTCGTGTCTTCTGTGTTCTACCGTTACGGGCGTCTATGTGTTTCGTTACCTTAACGCCACGCCCACACAAAATCAGTGTGCAAACAGACAACTGTCATCCTTTGCTAACCTCTCCTCACAAGTTCCTCAAAATTTTTACTTATAACTCAAGTTGGAGAGAGTTAAAAGTTAGGTGAATCTTTTTAACAAGAGAGAGCGAGCGCGCGCACTCAAAAACAGTGCAACCAAGTCACGATCAACTAACTCCCCACACACAAGACATATCTGAATGCCGTACCGACCTAATCTGTATTAAATATTACTTTTAACTTGGTTTATGGCAAGAAGACGGGCAATACTCCAGATGGTACAAAAGCCGCAGAACTCTTTGCATCAAGGGCGAACCCAATGCATGGACGGGACGCTAAGGGCGCAATCGCATCTTTGGCATCGGTTGCCAAACTATCTTACCAACACTACTAGGATGGTATTTCCCACACATTCTCAATTGTGCCATCGACACTGGGCAAAACAGAATATATCCAGATCAATAACCTAGAACGTCGATTCAGTATTCAGAAATTGTCTTTATGAACCAGACAAGGGAGAGTGGGAGATAGGGAGGTGGGGAGACTGTCCGCGCGAAATCCCCCCATCACCCCATCCCTCCTTGTCCGAAGATTACTGAATCGATGTTCTATTAGGGATATTAAAACGCTATTTTTCATCAGGAGAAAGATCCAATGATGGAGAATAAGAAAATCAAACTTATTATTGCACTGGTGCTAGCACTGCTGATGTTGTTGCTATGGGGAACAGCAGCAGCACAAATTAAAGATTCTGGTCGAGATATTGTCCGATTTGGCAGTGATGTCACAATTGCAGAGAACGAAGTTGTTAAAGACGCAGTGGCGATCGCCGGTTCTGTTACAGTTTTAAACAATGGGCATGTTACAGGAGATGCTGCTGCTGTGGGTGGTGATGTCATCCTCAAAACAGGAGCTAGGGTAGACGGTGATGTTACTGCTGTAGGTGGAGAAATTTTTCAAGAGCCAGGTGTCACAATTGGCGGGGATGCAGTCACAGTTTTAGACCGTAGCGGTGGCGTGATGCACGGCATAAGACGCTGGGGATTGTGGGGAACGCTAGGACGTATATATTTGCTCAACGCCGCTTTTTACACCTTGTTCATGCTAGCAGTTGCCATTGTTGGTGTGGTGTTGATGTTGCTGCGGCCCAGTTTTTTACAAAGTATCACTGCAACTATTAGTCAGCAACCACTCAAAAGCTTGGGCTGGGGTTTAGGAGGCGTCGTCGCATTTCTGCTGTTATCAATTCTCACTGGCGGGAGTCTTTTGGGGGCAGTATTAATTCCCATAGCTGCTTTACTGCTTGGAGTTGTAGGACTCTTGGGAGCAAACAGCCTGGGTTTGTTGATTGGGGAAAAAACCTTGAGACATAGACGTTCCCCAATGCTGCAATTCCTGGTGGGGATAGTCATTCTCGCTGTGATTAGTCTCATTCCCCTTGTCGGAGGATTGACATTTTTAATCTTAAATCTCTTTGGACTGGGAGGAGTTTTGGCTTCACCATTGGTGACAGAGAAAATTAGAAGTTGGCGGCAAAAAGAACGACCATCAATAAATGAGCAAATCTATAACCATCAACAAGAGACGACTACAGAAAGATAAGGATTAATAAGACGACAGCCCGAATGCTTTTATAAGCGCACTTTTGAAGTGCGATCTCACAGAGTGGGCGATCGCCAATACATTCTTGATAAGGAGGTAGTCAAGCAGCTTTTCTATGGAATGTTCAGGATTTTAGGTATAAAATGTCATAAATCTTGCACAAAATACCGTGAACTTCTGTGATTAGATGCAAAATTTCAATTTATGCGCGAACCGACAATTTTCTTTTCCACATCCTGTGAAAAGTCAGGATAAAAATGGGTACAAATCCACCAAAAAATCAACAGCAACACAGCTTTACAGACGAAGAAATCAGCCCAAGAGCATACGAACAATGAAGGCAGGCTAGTTCGGATTCGATATTCTGAGTATCGTTGCTATGATGCTAGCCAAGAAGGCGGCGATCAATATATGGTCTTGGAAGTATTTGGCTCAAGAAATAAGGTGTCATAACTTAACGTGAGTTCAACGGCTATAAAAGCACAAAAAGCTTGCAAGATAGGAATCTGAGAAAATTTTTTAGTTCGTCGAACTCACGTTATACCGATTTAATAAATGTTTACAACCCATCCTGATGTAGAGACGCGCCATGGCGCGTCTCTACAATGTCTATTTGTCGCATTATTTTTTCAAAATGGTATTAATAAGCAGTACATTCTCGTATAGCTAGTACCTCTGCACTAACTTTTCTCAACAAAAAAGCCGCCATAGAGGGTGGGTTTAGGACAGTTGTGTTATTTTCCAATACAAAACCGACTAAAAATCCGGTCAAGCACGGATTCTGTTACTTCTTCTCCCGTAATTTCCCCTAAAGCATAAACTGCACCTCTCAGGTCAATTGTCCAAAAATCAAGAGGTAACTGCTGGGCAATCGTCGTTTGTACTTGTTCGAGGGAAGTTTTAGTTTTTACTAGTGCAGCAGCTTGTCTTTGATTAATGGCTAAATCCAGATCGGCAGCTTGTATTTTCCCAGTTTGGACTTGTTCTAAAATCGCTGTTTCTAAAGCATCAATGCCTTGATTTTGGGCTGCTACTGTTTTTACAACTTGGTTGAATTCTGTGGGATACTCCACCACTTCTGCTGAGGCGAGGTCGATTTTGTTAATAACCAAAATTAAGGGACGATGTTTTACCTGTTCGTAAATTTCTTGATCAGCTGCTGTCCAACCCGCTGAGGCGTCAATGGTTAACAACACTAAATCAGCGGCGCTAGCAGCATATCGGGAACGCTCAACACCGATTTTTTCCACTTGGTCTTCTGTTTCCCGAATGCCTGCTGTATCCAGCACCTGAACGGGAATTCCACCCACTACTAACTGCGATTCCACGACATCACGGGTTGTACCAGGCAAATCTGTGACAATAGCGCGATCGCTCCGACTCCACGCATTCAACAAACTCGATTTTCCTACGTTCGGACGCCCAACAATCGCCACTTTTAATCCCGTGCGTAACAGTTCGCCTTTATCGGCGGTTGCTAGCAGTTTGGTAATTTCTACGGAAATTCTCTCAATTTCTGATATGATTGCTTTATCATCCAGCGGAGGTAAGTCTTCCTCAAAATCAATCCGCGCCTCAATTTCTGCCAAGATATCCAAACATTGAGCGCGTAACTGCCGAATCGGATGAGCTAACTTGCCTTGCAAACCAGCTAAAGCAGTCTGTGCAGCTTGGGGCGATCGCGCTCCTACTAAATCAGCAATACTTTCGGCTTGTGTTAAATCTAGTCTGCCATTTAAAAATGCCCGCAGGGTAAATTCTCCAGGTTGAGCTAGCCTTGCACCGTTTTCCAGGCATAGTTGCAACACTTGCTGCACTGCCATAATTCCCCCGTGGCAATGGAATTCCACAACATCTTCACGGGTGTAGGAACGCGGTGCTTTCATAATCAAAAGCAGTGCTTCATCCACGACTTGTTGTGTTTGGGGATGGTGGATATAACCGTAGAGAATGCGGTGACTTTCCCAAACTTGCCGCCCAGGCGCATGGAAAAGAGTTTTGGCAATGTGCATTGCTTCTGAACCAGATACGCGTACAATCCCAACACTACCCTGTTGGGGAACAATAGCGGTGGCGATCGCAGCGATGGTTCCAGTGGTGGCAAAAGTTTCTGACATCAGCGCCCTTTTCAGGAAAAGATTGAATCTATAGTCGATTGTAGAGATTTGGATTTGAGATTTTAGAAATGTAACATTCAAGGTTTGAAAAGACAGTCACAAGGTTAAGATTTATTAGAAGAACAGAAGTATTTTTGCTTAGCAGCAAGAATGACTGTAAGTCACGTTCTCAAAATCAGAGCATAGGAGGTCAGCGTGGAAGAGGGAAAAGAAAATAATCCCCAAACCAGCGACAAAGAGCGCACTGCGGATGAACAATCTTATGTAGAGGAAGCATCAAAGTTCATCCAAGAGACTTCGCTAGAAAAAATGCATGAAATAGCTGAAGCAGCACGACTCAAAAAACTCATGGAACCGCCGAAATGGGTATTGCCAGAAGATTAATAACTGCTTGGCAAAGTCCAGAGTCAAAAGTCAAGAGTCAAGTGTTTTGAACTCTGGACTCCGTTAATAGTTTCAGATTTCCATCGGTATGTTTGGTGTTCTAATTGCGATTCCAGAGATGTAACATAAAATCCACAATGTTAAACAGTATCTGGATCGATACCTAATTCTCGTAGTTTTGCTGCCAAGCGATCGCTTTTTTGCTTCTCCTGTTCAGCACGTTGCATTTCTTGTTCTGCAACTTCTTCGGGTGTTGGAACTAGTTGTCCTTCTGGTGTAAAAAAGCGTAATTCTTCTTGATATACCCCTAGGTATAAATTTAGCTGCTGACTCCACAACCACCCTTGAGGGTTGGGTTCGAGGGATTGATAACTACCACCAACCAAAACAAACCCAGCAAATTCTAAATTATTGGGGTTAAACCAAAAATATTCTGGTGTACGAAAGATGTCTTGGTAGATTTGTTTTTTCAAACCTTTATCAGTCGTTGCTGTTGAGTTGGAGAGTAATTCTACAATTACATTCGGATACTTGCCGTCTTCTTCCCAGACAACCCAACTTTTACGCGGTTTGCGTTCAGTTCCTAGTACCACAAAAAAATCAGGTCCTCGGAAATCAGAAGACTTCCGTTGATGTGGACTGTAATAGATGGTGAGATTACCTGCTGCAAAAAAGTCATTGCGGTTTCGCCACCACCACTCCAAGCATTTTAACAACAGCAGCATTTGCTGCAAATGTAAGTAAGTTTCCAACGGTGGTTCGTCACTATACAAATCACCAGGAGGAAATATAACATCTTCTGGGGTTTCAAAATCTTTGGCGACGGACATAGCTACAAGTTTTTAGGTGCTATAAATTTAGCGTAGCAGTTGCAGCAGTTGCGATCGCTGATATCTTCAAAACTGATGGGGGCGCTGCTGAATGCAGGAATGAATGAATTTATATAGGTATCACTTCATACCTTTGAGTATTTCAGGATTTCTTCTGAAATCGTGTTTGAGAAATCTACCACAGATGGAATTGGGAATTGGTAATAGGTAATTATATTCTCTATTACTCATTACCGACTGTCTCAAATAATCCTCTAGAGGGAGAAATGTCATGTCTAAGTCTCCCCATAATAAACTTGTCGTTATAAAGCTACTATGCCTTCTCAAACAGCACGCCTACTTCTAGACTATCTCCATCGCCACCAAACAGAAATGACAGACTTGTTAGAAAAGTTGGTCAAGGCAGAGTCCCCTTCTACCATACCAGCTGCACAACAAGAGGTATTGAGAATTATTCAGCAGGAGTTAGAACAAAGATACTACCGTGTACGATTTATTCCTGGGTATCAAACCGGAGGGCATTTGCTAGCTTTACCAAGAACGCGGCAGAAACATCAGCCTCTACAATTGCTCCTTGGACATTGCGACACCGTTTGGCCTCTCGGAACCCTAAAAAAGATGCCCGTCATCAAGCGTCAGGGGAAAATGTACGGGCCAGGAATTTATGATATGAAAGCCGGACTCGTACAAAGCATCTTTGCCTTAGAGGCAATTCAGGCAAACGAATTTACTCCCCAAGTACTACCAGTTATCTTAATTAATTCTGACGAAGAAATTGGCAGTAGGGAATCAACAGCGCACATCCGCCGAATAGCAAAAACAGCCGACCGTGCTTTTGTAATGGAACCATCCTTAGGTTCGGTGGGCAAACTAAAAACAAGGCGTAAAGGCATTGGTGAATTCACCATCCGAGTAATTGGCAAAGCTGCTCATGCGGGATTAGAGCCAGAAAAAGGCGCTAGTGCAATCCTTGAGCTTTCTTTTGTAATTCAGAAGTTATTTGCCCTCAACAATCCCCAAAGAGGTATTACCGTTAACGTCGGTACTATTAACGGTGGTGTTCGTCCGAATGTAGTTGCACCTGAAAGCCAAGCAACAGCAGAGGTACGGGTGTTATGCCAAGAGGATGCCCAACAGATTGAAGCTGCTATTTTTGCGTTGCAACCAACTACCCCTGGTACTCACTTCATCATCGAAGGTCGCATCGGTCGTCCGCCAATGGAAAAAACTTCAGGTAGCCAAAAGCTGTGGCAGCTTGCTCAAGCAACAGCTGGCGAGTTGGGAATTGAACTAGAGGAGGGAACAGCAGGCGGCGCTTCTGATGGTAATACGACCAGCCTCTACACCCCCACCTTAGATGGTTTGGGTGCAGTTGGCGATAATGCCCATGCTCTCGACGAGTTTGTCTATCTCGATCAGATGGTTCAACGTTCGGCCCTGTTGGCACAGCTTTTGTTAGAGCCTCAACTGATATAGAAAGTCTTGAGTATGTCTGTTGCCGCATCAAAAAATGCAAAAAATTATGAATTATAAAAATCCATAATTTTCTACTGACATATATTGTAGTAATTGTTTTTCACAGAGCTAAAGACGTGATAATTTTTTTGGTATCTGTCATGTCTCCAACTAGCTTCTTGAATGGCAGTGGAAATTCCTTGATGAGCGTAGGAACAGCAAAAACTTGATCTGCTTCTAAACGTTCAGGTTGCTGATAAATATCAACAACTTCTAGTTCATAACGTCCTTGCAAGTGCTCTTCGCAAAGTTTTTGAATTTGTTTAATAGCGCGTAAAGATTTAATACTCTTGCTGGCAACATACAACCGCAAGATGTATTTTTCTAAATCCAGAGCGGAAAGTGACTCAAATGCATCTTGAGAGTTATCCAAAAAGTTATTTGAGTCATTGTTAGCTTGTAAAGAATAATCCATAAAAGTCCTTATTGAATTTTTTCAAAATAGTAGAATAGTTGCTAAATTGCGACACGAACTTTGACATACATTTTGCCTTCGATGCGAGTTAGGTAATCTACTTTAATTGTTTTAATTTTTATAAAAACCTCGCACAAGTGTGGAAATAATGTAGATGGATGCCCACAGAGGAAAGATGCAGCGGAAATTTAACTATCTCTATGGCATATTTGTCTATGCTTTTTGGAACATAAGAATCTAAATTAAATTTTAAGCTACTCAAATACAAACTATATTTTTCAAACGCAAGTCGATATTATCACTTAAATTGCAGAAAGAGATTGATTAAACAGTCAGAAACTCATATTTGCAGAAAAACTATAGAATTTGACTCTCTAATTCCTAATCGGTAACTCTCGCTAACGTTACCTGACGAGGTTGTACCTTTGCGGGTCAAGTCTCATTGATATTTTGTAACAATATTGTTATATTTATTTTTATAAATTAACACTTATTGTCATTCGTACTTCTCTGCCTTGCCTCGGTGAAACCAACCGAGGCTTTTTGTTGCTGTGGAGTGCGATCGCGCGTATTTTGACCAGATCGGGCTGCACAGAGTAGACTTCTTGCAGAAGTCGGGATGCATGTGAAAGGCATGGAATTTTCCTTTGCCCCTTGCCCTTTACCCTTTCCCCTACCTCTTGCAAAAGCTATTTTTGCAAGAGGTCTAGTATAAATTCCCAAAATAAGCGAGGGGTATCCTTGCAGATACCCCCCAAGATTGTTCTATTAGACTATCAACAGAATTTTCAAAATATTAATTTGCCACTTCAGCCATCTCAATAATTCGCCCTTCATAGTCTTTGACCAAGAAGTTCAGCGGTTTTCTGCTGCGAATCTTAAACTTCAAGCCGCGCACTTCCACACGCATTAAAATCATTTCCAAGCAGTCGTGGTCAAAGCAAACATGGCGTTGCTGATTTTTGCTACCCAAACTAGCTCCCGTTATGACGTGTAGCTGAGTGTTTTTCTTTAGCTGATACCAAAGCCCCTCACTAGCATTCGTCATTTTGCTAGAAAACGAAGGACTGCTCCCTAAGTAAAGCGGATCGACGCCAGTTGCACCTATAGTTTGCTCGTAGTTGTAGTAGTAGTGCAAAGGCACCTCTGCTGCTGGTAAATCTAGCAGTCCTTCATACAACTGTCTGGCAATTTCCAAATCCGACACCATGACTGTATATACTTTCGGCGCACTGCTAAGGAACATCCACATCGCACCAGCATAAGCCGCTAGCAGCATCACCATTATGCCTTGGGTAGAGAAAAGGCTATCCAAGGGTAAGGAAGGTAAAAAAGACGCGAAAGTATAAGGACTGAGCAGGAATGGTGCCACACTAACTGCTATAACCATGAACAGAATCGGGAATTATATAAGGGAGCCGCTTTTGTTTTGTAAATTATGACTTAAATTTAAGTCTTTGTTTATAGTGTATCAACTACTAAACCATCTTGGTGTTAGCCCTAAACGGACTAGTGCCAAGATAGGATGCGATTAACTCTAGAGATTGCCATTATCAGGTTAATTTTAGCAACATAGGCTGATTCGGACTGTGCAAATTCCTCATTTTTCTGAAGCTAATCACCCGCTTGTTAAGTCACTGTTCCATCACACTGACCAAGAACTTGTTAGTTTGTTCCAGCAGCATCCTGAGTCAGGAAGATACTTTACGGCGATTTTTTGCCGCTATAGCCCGATAGTTTATACATTGATTCGTCATTCAGCGCGATCGCCAGTGCAAGCAGATTATCTGTTTGCCCTGACTTGGCGACATATTTATTACGAACTTGGCGGATTTAATTTCAATAACAGTAAACCCGGTAAAGAAAGTCTTACCCTACAAAATTGGTTGATCGATCAGACTGGTTACTGTATCAACGAAATTGAACTTCCTCCGACAGAAGCAATTCATTATTCTCTCAAAGCGACTTCTCCCCCACTGTGGTGTTATGTAGAACAGGCATTGGATCAAATAACACCAATTTTACGCTTGATGGTCTTGATGGCTCAAACCTTCCACTGGAGCGAAACTAGAATTGCTGCCTACCTACAAGCCGAAGGAGAAGCGATCGCTCCTAGCAATGTAGCCAATTTTCTCCAAGAAGGTTATCGTATGCTAGAGGAAAAATTACCGGCAGATATCAGAATTATCTACTTGGGTGAAAATTTACTTCCACATCATGTAGCGTAATAGTACTTAATTTATTGTTACTGCTGGTAATAATTTATAAAGAACTGCGAAATTCCTACTTAAAGCAGCAATTTCACGGGCAAAGTTTATGAAACGATGGCATTTAATATCAGTAATTAACCGTGCTTTTATTGGTGGATCGAAGCCCACCTTTTTACTTATTACTTTTTTACTTACTCCCATAGCAGCGACTGCTGCTGATATTACCGAACAACTCCATCGCCCGACCAACAAATCCGTAGTCCGAGAATCAAGAGACGAAGCAGATACCTTGCTGCGGATTGGCGAACAGCAACACGCCTCTGGTAATTCTGAAAAAGCGATTGAGTCTTGGTTACAAGCGCTAGAGATTTATCACTCGATTGGCGATTTCAAGGCTCAAGGTTTAGTTTACGACTATCTTGGCAGAGGCTACGTGCAGTTGAGCCGTTATAAAGAAGCAGAAAATGCAATGCGGCGACGGTTGGCGATCGCTCGCGATGTCCAAGACTTTCAAGCTCAGATATTTGCTCTAAATAACATTGGCACGTTGCTAATGCAATATGGAGAACCCATCGCTAGTTTGCAAACATTTGCAGAAGCGCTAGAAATTGCTCGCCACGTCAAAAATATTGAAGGTCAAGGACTGTCTCTAAGTAATTTGGGACTAGCAAATGCGAGGCTGGGAAATTACAACAAGGCTATTAAACTTTATGAAAATGCTCTAAGTTTCCGGCGTCAAGCTCGCGATCCCATTGGTGAAGCTAATACCTTCAATAATTTGGGCGATGCCTATCTCGCGGCAAGAGACTATCAAGGTACGATTGGTACTTATGGAATAGCACTGCGGATAGCAAAAGCAACTCGCGATCGCGTTAACGAATTACGAGCGATAGATGGTTTAGTTACCGCCCACAGTACTGTAGGACGCTATGAACGCGCCTTCGATTTACTACAACAGCGATTAACACTGGCTCAAGACTTACAAAATCTGCGGGAAGAATTGAAATCTTTTGAGTCCTATGCTCAGTTGTACGAGCAATTAGGAAACTTTCCAACAGCTCGCAATTTTTATGAAAGGGCGATTACCGTAGCGCAGATACTAAAAGACAGCAAGCAGGAAGTGCGATTGCTCGATCAACTCACTCAAATGATGCGGAAGGCTAACTTGAGCAAAAATTAACCTTTGCTAGTGCTGTCAAAGTGTAAACATTCAATATAAAGTTTTCTTTGTGCCTTTGTGGTTCAAAAATAGATTTAAGGAACCACTAAGACACCAAGACACCAAGTATAATCACAATGACATCGAGGATACAAATTATATCAAGTTCGGATAATTACTTATTATTAAAATCTCTCCGCGTCCCCGTGTCAGTCCTAATGATAAGTCTTCAACCGAACATGATATTAATTCTTGATGACACCCTTTTGAACTGGTGCCTATACTGTGTGGTTAAGTATGTATTGCATCTTAACCATATAGGTAATATTTATGGGCTTCATATTTTCTCTGCTGACAAGCCTAATTGCAATTTTTATCTATCTCAACTCTGGCAAGATATCCAGCGAACGCTCTCGCTGGGCTATTCGCGGAATTACTGTGCTGATTGGGGCGATCGCTTTACTTGCCTCTATTTCCAGACTTCTGGTAATGGTTCCACCAGGGAATGTTGGAGTGATTCACTTGTTTGGTCAAGTCTCAGATAATACCCTTAATCCAGGTGTTCATGTGATGAATCCTTTTGCCAAAGTTCTCAATTTTTCCACGCGGCTAAAGGATGTGAAGGAAAATGTAGACGCAACTTCTCAGGAAGGGTTAAGCCTAAATCTTGATGTCAGCCTTCAGTACAAGCTCGATCCCCAAAAAGCTGCGACAGTATATAAAACTATTGGTATGGACGAAAAAGAACTAGTGATTTCTCGATTTCGCTCAACCATACGTGCCATTACTGCGAACTACCCAGCAGCAGCTATTTATTCTACCAAACGTCAACAGATAGTACAGCAACTCGACCAACAGCTGACTCAACAGTTACTACCCTTGGGTTTCGTTGTTGAAGAAGCCTTATTAAGAAATGTCAAAATGCCTGATAGTCTGCAAGCTGCGATTCAAGAGAAACTAAAGGCAGAGCAAGAAAATCAGCAAATGAAATTTGTTTTAGAAAAAGAACGTCAAGAAGCAGAACGCAAACGCATTGAAGCCAAAGGTATAGCTGATGCCCAAAAGATTATTTCTGGTGGACTTAGCAATTCTGTGCTGCAATTACGAGCAATAGAAGCGACAGAAAAACTGGCAGAGTCTCCCAACTCTAAGATTGTCGTGTTTGGTTCTGAAAAAGGGACTTTGCCAATTCTAGTTCAACCAGAGGCGAAATAAACAAAAGGGGGAGATGAAAGGAGAGCTAGAAAGGCTGTATTTGTAGAGAAAGCCACACAAGATTTAATTGAAGAAGTACAAGCAAGAATTGAAACTCTAATTTTATAAATAGAAACCTCAGAAATAGTTTGTAGTAAACATGCTTTGTATTTACTACAAGCCAAAAGCCAAGCATATTTATATTTATTTTCTTAGGAAACTGTATAAAAGCTGTAAAATTTGTTTAAGTACAAGATTGCTTTTGGTATCCAACATGAGCAATACACAAAGCTGGTATATTATCAAACGCCCTGCTGGAAACTGTGAAATAATCCCCAGTAATGAAGTGACTGGGCATGAGACTCCAGAGGTAATCGAAAAGTGGGGGCCTTTTGATTCACAAGCAGATGTGATCGCCCGTCGTGTCGGATTAATTAGGGCTGGCAAGTGCCAACCCGTTTAAACTTAAAAGTAAAAAGTAAAGCTTAAGTTTGTAGGGTGCGTTAGAGCGAAGCATAACGCACCATTCACCTGTTATCCCTTGCGTTTAATTATTTCCTGCTCTTGTGCCTTTAGCGGCAATTTCTTTGCTTAATACTTCCACCGCTTTAGCAAATTGGGGATCTGCTAGGGTACCGACTTTTTCTCGCTCTTTAATCCACAATTCCTGTCGTTGCTTGTCGTTCAAATTTACTACAATATTTGGATCGATGCCGTGCTTATTAATATCTCTACCACTGGGGGTATGGTATTTAGCAATTGTTACTGCTAATCCCGAACCATCGTCTAGAGGACGCACTGATTGCACCAAACCCTTACCAAAGGTTTGACTACCTACCACAACGGCACGCTTGTTATCTTGCAAAGCACCTGAGAGAATTTCACTGGCACTAGCACTACCTTTATCCACCAATACCACTAAAGGTTTATTTGTCAAAGCACGTCCGTTTGCCATTTCTCGTTCGACTTCACCTCGACGGTCAATGGTGGAAACAATCGCGCCTCTATCCATTAACATCCGGGCAATTTCCACACTGGAGTATAGTAAACCGCCAGGATTATTCCGCAAATCTAGGACGTATCCCGATACCTGTTTACTTTCTAAATTTTTAATTGCATCCCGCATTTCTTTTGCAGCATTGGCACTGAATTGCTTGAGACGAACGTAGCCAATGTTACCTGCTGGAGTCTGTTTTTGGGAATATTCGACTGGATGAATTTCTATTCGCGCCCGTGTAATTGTAAATTGCTTTTGTTGACCGTTCCGTAAGATTGTGATGTTAACTTTAGTTCCTGGCTCACCTCGAATCAGGGATACTGCTTCATTAGTATCCATCCCCTCTGTGCTTTTACCATTAATACTGGTGATAACGTCTTTTGCTAGAATACCAGCTTTAAACGCGGGCGTATCGTCAATTGGGGCAATTACAGTCAGCTTTTTAGTTTTCTCGTCCAAACCAATTTGGATTCCAATACCTGTCAGTTCGCCAGAAGTGTCCACTTGCATATTCTTGAACTCCTCTGGATCCATAAACCGGGTATAGGGGTCATCCAGCTTCTTCAGCATTTCCCGGATGGACTTATAAGCTTCTTGGTTATTGCTATAGGACTTATTCAAGTACTGACGGCGAACTGCTTTCCAATCTACCTGATTAAAAGTACCGTCTACATATTGTCTATCAATAATTTGCCAAACTTCATCTACTAATTCCTTGGGGCTATCTTTAAAAATAGCCTGTCCTTGCGAGTGAATGCCGAGGCTTGTAACTGCAATTGTGGATAGCGTCACCGCCGTAGCACCCAAAACAAGTCCATTTTTTGTAATTACCATAATGACAGCTGTGCCAGAGGGACAAAAGATGATGTATCAATATGCTCAATCTAACACAGGCAACTACTGTGCAAGATGAACATACTTTGTTATTTCCGCAAAGATATTTAGCAATCCAGTGAACTCGGTAGTCGCTTAAACAAAAGTTTAGGGATTAGGCTAGGGAATAAAAATTATGAATTATGAATTATAAATTATGAACTTTTCATCATTCATAATTTTCACCTAGCCTAATCCCCAATTTTTCACGGTTCTACCCAGCGTCCGTCTGCCTTGATCAGGTTAATTAACTCCTCAACACCTTTTTGTTCTGGAACTTTTTTAATTTCTTCTCTACCACGATAGAGAGAAATATAGCCTGGGGTTTTGCCAACATAACCATAGTCAGCATCCGCCATTTCTCCAGGACCATTGACAATGCAACCCATGACTGCTATGTCAAGCCCTGTTAGATGCTTTGTCGCTTCTCTGACTTTGTGCAGCACTTCTTCTAGATTAAACAAAGTACGCCCACAAGAAGGACAGGCGACGTACTCAACCATCGTTTTCCGCAATCCCAATGCTTGCAAAATGCTGTAGCAAACGGGAATTTCTTTTTCTGGAGATTCAGTTAGCGACACCCTAATAGTATCGCCAATCCCATCAGCTAGCAAGGTAGCAATACCAGCAGTAGATTTGATTCGTCCGTATTCGCCATCCCCAGCTTCCGTAACACCCAAGTGCAGAGGGTAATCCATACCCAACTCATCCATCCGCTGTACCATGAGGCGATAGGCTGCTACCATCACTGGCACTCGCGAGGCTTTCAGGGATATTACTAAGTTGTGGAAGTCTAAAGATTCACAAATACGAATGAATTCTAGTGCAGATTGCACCATGCCTTCTGGAGTATCGCCGTAGGAGAACAGCATCCTTTCAGCAAGAGAACCATGATTAACCCCGATTCGCATGGCTTTGCCTTGGTCGCGCAAGGAAATCACTAATGGTTCTAGAGTTTCGCGGATTTTTTCACCAATTTCGTCAAATTCGGCTTTGGTGTATTCGGTTCTGTTCTGGTTTGGTTTTTCAAACACATACAGTCCCGGATTTATCCGTACTTTCTCTATGTGCTTAGCAACTTCCAAGGCAATCTTCATGCCATTGTGGTGCACATCAGCAACAATGGGCACATCTTGATAAGTTTTGATTAATTTTTGTTTAATTTCTGCCAAGGCTTTGGCATGAGCCATACTTGGGACAGTGACACGAACAATCTCGCAGCCTATTTCATGTAGGCGACGAATTGCTGTAACAGATCCATCTATATCAAGAGTATCCTCATTAATCATGGACTGCACCACTACGGGATGACCTCCCCCAATGGTGACATTTCCTACTTGTACAGGACGGGTTTTCCGCCGTCTGATAGTTGTGTCAAAAGTAGGTTGACTTGATACTGTATTTGCAGTAATGGGTGTAGGCAGAGTTTGCATAACCTTTTAGGTAATTTTGCTGTAGCGAAAATATCAGATTTGAAAACGCTCTGTTTCCCAGATTGCCACAGTTGGTGCTTTTTTGGGCAAAGAACTAGCAAAAAAATGATATGGGCAAATAATAAAAGAGAAGGGGAGATAACGACAGGTTTTTCTCAATGGTAAGAATATATATTTTTGATGCTTTTTGGCTAAAGAGCGATCGCTATTTTCCTGAGCCATCAACACTTAGTTATAAATGCCATTAGTAGCGACTATGATTTCATGCACCAACCTTTCATCCCTGTTATTCATTCCATCCCTGATGGTGCTGCTTTAATTGATACTGTCCTGAGCGAGTATCCGATTAATAAACCCCTTAGCTGCAAACTATACAAGCGGGGACTGAATGATACGTATTTAGTAGAAACAAAGTCACAAAAATATATTTTGCGAGTTTATCGGCGTGGGTGGAGAAATAAGGAAGAAATAGATTTTGAATTAGAACTCTTAACGTTTCTTCATAAATCAAAGCAACCAATAGCATATCCCATCGCCAGAAAAGATGGGGATTTGACAACAGAAATTACTGCACCAGAAGGAACGCGCTATGTAGCTGTATTTTCTTATGCACCAGGATGCGCAGTTAACGAAAAGCTGAATGTTAGACAAAGTTATCTTTTAGGAGAAGCACTGGCAAAAATTCACATCTCACTAGATAGTTTTCAAAGTAGTTTTAGCCGTCCTGCATTGAATAGTGAATACTTGCTAGATTGGTCAGTGAAGGCTATTAAACTTTTGTACAATCACCGAAAAAGCGATATTAATTATTTGCAAAAAGAAGTAGAGAAAATCAAAATAAAACTAAAAGAATTTAGTTTGCCTTTGTCAGCACCAGCTTATGGAATTTGTGTCAGTGACGTGCATTCTGGGAATGCTCATTTTAACGAAGATAACGAGCCGACTTTATTTGATTTTGACCAATGCGGTTATGGTTGGCGTGCCTTTGATATCGGTAAATTTATGCACTTTGCCATGAGGATGAAGATAGATGTTGAAGTGAGGAATAGTTTTATTGAAGGGTATCAAGATATTCGTAAATTGAGCAAGGTGGAATTAGCATCAATTCCTGTGTTTGTAAAAGTTGCTCATATTTGGGTGATGGGAATTAGTGCGAATGCAGTTGAAGATGTTTTGAGTTATGGATGGTTTGATGATGATTGGTTAGATGCAAGGTTAGGTTTGTTTAGAAATTTGGATTAAAATTACGGTAGATAATGACCTAACTGATTGTGATTGACGAGTATGACAGAACAAACATCAACATTTCAGAAAGCTATAGAGGCTGTAGAAGCACTTGAGCCAGAGGAGCAAGCTATGCTTGTGGATATTATTCAAAAACGCCTTATACAACAACGACGAAACGAATTCTTAAAAGAAATAGCACAAGCAAAGAGTAACTATGCTCAGGGTAATGTGCGACGTGGTTCAGTTGCAGATTTGATGGCGGAGTTGGACGTTTGAAAAATTTAGTTTGGAGTTCGACATTCGTTCGCGCTTTTAAGCGTTTAGTTCGGAAAAATCTTGAATTACGATCTCAAATAGAGGACGTGTTGCAACAACTAGCTGAAGATCCATTTCATCCCACTTTACACAGTCACAAGCTCAAAGGCGATTTATCGGGAATATGGTCGTGTTCGATTGACTATAGTAATCGTATTTTATTTGAGTTTGTTACGAATCCTGATTCAGGAGAAGAAGAAATTTTTTTGCTAACTTTGGGTTCTCACGATGAAGTTTACTAAAGTCAAAGCTGTTAAATCTGACTCTCTCAAGTTGGTACAACTATTAACTAAGATTTTAGACAAGTTAGGCGATCGCTACTCCCTTGCTCCATACTTACAAAAATTTGTCAATATATTTTATCAATGCTAATACAAAATGAAAGAGGCTGTAATTATGAATGCCCAAACAACAACCCAACTACCCATCCCCCCCCACTTTAACCCCGAAACAGTCGGCGCAGTTTGGCGCGTCCCTTATCAACAACGCGCCCCAGAAGCACAAGCATGGGCAAAAAAACACGACATCAAACCCGCATCTGAAGACAAAACTCGCATTTGCCTACTTCTCATCGATGTTCAAAACACCTTCTGCATCCCCGAATTTGAATTATTTGTAGGTGGAAAATCTGGTATGGGTGCAGTTGATGATAATGCGCGACTGTGTGAATTTATCTATCGCAACTTGGCAGTAATTACAAAGATTGTACCCACGCTGGACACCCACACAGCAATGCAAATTTTCCATCCCATTTTCTGGGTTAATGCCGCTGGTGAACATCCTATACCCGCTGCAACAAACATCATTCCAGCAGACATTGAAAAAGGAATTTGGAAAGTCAACTCTGGTGTTGCTTTCAGTTTGGGATGCGATTATGAATTTCTAGAAAAACATGCCTATCACTACGTTAAACAACTAACTCAAGACGGCAAATATCCGCTGACAGTTTGGCCTTATCATTCTATGTTGGGTGGTATCGGTCATGCTTTAGTTTCTGCGGTGGAGGAAGCGGTCTTTTTCCACTGTATTGCACGTAATAGTCAAACTCAATTTGAAATTAAGGGTAATCATCCACTCACGGAAAACTATTCTGTTTTACGTCCAGAAGTTTTGGAAGGTTTTGATCGTCGCCCTATTGCTCAAAAGAATACAAGCTTGATTCAGCAGTTATTAGACTTTGATGCTGTTATCATAGCTGGACAAGCGAAAAGTCATTGTGTTGCCTGGACAGTCGATGATTTGTTAACAGAAATTCGGCAGATAGATATTAATTTGGCGAAAAAAGTTTATCTACTAGAAGATTGTACTTCTCCCGTCGTTGTTCCGGGTGTGGTGGATTACACAGAAGCAGCAGATACGGCGTTTGAACGATTTGCCGATGCAGGAATGAAAATAGTTAAATCTACCCAAGAAATCAGCTTTTTCTAACGCAAAGGAACGCAGAGGAAAGCGCAGAGTATCGCAGAGGAAAGCTTCACGTCCCTCTGGGTTGAAAAAAATATTCTCATTGCTTCAAATGTTCTCTTGGATCTTTGGCAACCCAACCTAAGGAAGAACTGGAACGCATTTCAAAATGTAAATGGGGCTGATTTATAGTTGGTTGTCCAGTAGTACCGACAGTTCCCAGCAAGTCCCCTTGTTTGACTTGTTGACCAACTTTTACTTTGATACTGTCTAGCTGGGCGTAACGGCTTTGCAAGCCATCGCTGTGATTAACGATCACCAAGTTGCCGTAAGTACCTTGCTCACCTGCAAAAACTACTTTCCCTGGGGCGATCGCATTTACAGGTGTTCCTGGGGCGGCTAGCAAATCCATACCACTGTGAAAGAAAACTTCACCATTTTTGGGATTCAGTTGCCAGCCATAAGGAAACCCTACTTGTGCTAAAGTTGGCAATGGATATCCAGATAATTTAGGAGGATTGTTGGTAGGAGTAGAAGTAGAATTAGACGGTGTAGGCAAATTCCCGCGATCGCGTGATTGATTTGCTACCGGAATAAATGCTAATTGGGATGCTGGTTGACAACCATTCAACTCAAATAGTACATCAGGGCGAATTTTGTATTTCTCTGCCAGTTCTCGCCAAGTTTCACCGCGAGCCACTTGCACAATAAAGCCATTGTAGGGAGGAATCAGGATGCCGCTACCCACAGTCACCCTACCGTTTTTTAAAGCTGGATTTATGTCGATAATAGTTTTTGGAGCTAGATTGTAACGCTGGGCGATGCTCTCCAAAGTTTCGCCACGACCAACTTTGTGACGCTGAAAGCGTTCCAGGGCTGGAGTTGGGCAGTTAGATGCCTGTGCCAGTACAGGATTGGGGTGTGTGGATACTAGTCCTAGGGCAAAGATAAAGCCAGATAAAAATAATAGGCGATCGCTAACAGTCATGTATTTTAAGTGAAGCAAGAGTAAAGTACTCAATGCCAACACTTGGTGTATGGCGAGAGCATTTTTGCGATTCTAGCTAAATTTTATATTTTGTTTGAGGAACTAGCGAACAATAACCAGCGACTGGGTACTGTAGTTATATAGTAAGCAATCAATAAATCTAAAATCTAAAGTTCCCTAAAAGTTTACCGCCCTTTATATCAAATTTATTTATCCATTAGTCTACTACTTGATTACACTTAGAAATTAACACCTGCATTGCTGTGCCTTGAGCGTGATGATTATGAAATTATCGAAAAAACAACTGGCCGTTTATTTTTCATTAGTTGTGGGCGGCGGCATATTTGGCGGTAGTGCAGTGTTGTTTGCCAGTCCCTTTCTCCTGACACAGAAGCGCACGTTCCAGGAGTTAAAAAATGTGACGATGGGTTTGCCGCCAGAAACCGTAGTTAATAATTCTTTTGGAAAAAGTATCGAAGCAACTAGAGGTGATAGTGTCAATTTTATTGCCACCGCTGTCCAAAAAACCGGGCCAGCAGTAGTGCGAATTAATGCCACACGCAAAGTCGCAAATCCCATCTCAGAGGCTTTTAAAAATCCCCTCTTGCGTCGATTTTTTGGAGAAGATGAGCAACCTATTCCGCAAGAAAGGATTGAGCGCGGGACGGGATCGGGATTTGTTTTGAGCACAAATGGAGAAATTCTCACCAACGCTCATGTTGTCGCAAACACAGATACGGTACAAGTTACCCTCAAGGATGGCCGGACTTTTGAGGGAAAGGTGATGGGAGTCGATCCCATGACAGATGTGGCAGTAGTGAAAATTCCGGCTAAGCAATTGCCCACAGTGACAATGGGTAATTCACAAAATTTAATCCCAGGACAGTGGGCGATCGCGATTGGCAATCCTTTGGGCTTGGACAATACCGTCACTATCGGCATCATCAGTGCTACCGATCGTACTAGCGCTCAAGTTGGCGTACCAGATAAGCGAGTCAGCTTCATTCAAACTGACGCCGCTATTAACCCTGGTAACTCCGGGGGGCCTTTGTTAAATGACCAAGGCCAGGTAATTGGGGTAAATACTGCGATTCGTGCTGATGCTCAAGGGCTTGGTTTTGCGATTCCGATTGAAACTGCTGCCCGCATTGCTAAGGAACTTTTTACTAAAGGGCGTGTAGAACATCCCTTTTTAGGAGTTGAAATGGTAGACCTTTCTCCTACCAAAAAAAAGCAGATTAACCAAGAAAACAACCTCAACATTCAGCAAAATACTGGCGTTGCCATCAAGGGAGTCCTAGAAAAATCGCCAGCACAGCAGGCAGGACTGCGCCCTGGAGATGTGATTCACAAGTTTAACGGCAAACCAGTCAAAACTGCTGCCCAAGTACAGAAAATGGTGGAGTCCAGCAGCGTAGGTGATGTTTTGCAGATTGAAGTCAACCGCGATGGTAGAATTCAAACGTTTAAGGTGCAGTCAGGAGCTTATCCGAAAAAATAGTCAGTGTCCTTAGTCCTGTGTCCTTTGCAGTAAATGACAAATGACAAATGACAAATGACTAATGATTGTTAGCTAAATGATCTAACTGCATCCTTTGTTCCATCTGGCGTAAGAAATAGCCAGTCATCATTGCCGATGCTAAAAGACCAGCGAGATTGTCTCGATCTGTTGTAATTTGGACATTGAAATTTTCAGCTGGCAGCATCCCAACCAGCCCTTGGACATTTTGCGAAATAATTTGTTTAATTTCGGGGCTGACGGACTGAGCGACGCTGGCCAAAACTTCTGGAGACTGATGCTGCAAATATTTGAGTAACTGATTGGGGTTTTCCTCAAAGCTGTCACTCAGATGCTGATGAGGGTGTTCTTCAAAATTGTCATTGAGAAAGTCAGGATCAAACACCATTGGCAATTTACTTTGGCGGAGTTGCTAATTCTACTCTAAACCATAGTATAAGGTTGCAACATATTTCCTTGGCTAGGAGTAGTATTCATCCAAAGTAAAGGTCATTGGTCATTGGTCAAGGGTTAGTGGTTATTCCCCCACTCTCCCCATCTTCCCATCTCCCCATCTTCCCTGCTTTCTGCCCTATTTTTAAAACAAATCTATTCTGGTTCTGATACTGATTCTAGTTTGAGTTCTAGTTGTCGCTGCTGTTGGTTGCTAGAGAATGGCGAGGGAAGTTGCTCGATTTGGAAATACTGATGAAATTTGGGTGTTACCTGTAGCGAGTAGGAGCGAGAATCATTATCTCGGCGTTTCTTGACAAAACCCAGTTCAACTAGTTCTTGAACGTGTTGATATGCTCCTGAACCACGTAGGTTAATCAAGTCGCTTTGCAGCATGGGGCCATTCAAGGCGATCGCTGCTAAAGTCCGCAACGCACCTACCCCTAATTCCACTGGTATGAGAGTTTGTACTAAGTCTTGAAAATCAGGCCTTAGTTGTAGACAATAACCATTTGGAGTTTCTACTACCTCTAGGGCACTATCCCGACGGGCATAATCGTCAATTAACTCTATAATTCCTTCCTCAGCGGTAGCGCGATCGCACGCGGCATACTCAGCAATTTCGCTGATTGACAAGGGTTTCCCCTTCAAGTAAAGAATTGCTTCTATCTTAGTAGCTGCATTCATCGGTCATTAGTCATTAGTCATTGGTCATTAGTCATTCGTCACCCGTACAAATGACATAGACGCCCTCCGGGCGGCTGACCGTAGGGTAGGACAAATGACAAAGGACGAATTACAAATGTAAGGACTCAATATCAGAATTGGAAATAAAAGTCAAGAGTCAATGGTCAACAGTTAGTGGTTAGTAGTTAGTGGTTAGTAGTTAGTAGTTAGTGGTTATTCCCCCATCACCCCATCTCCCACTCTTCTTCTACTCTTCACCAAGTCTAGTTCTGAGGATAAACTCTGCTATTGCTAAATCTTGTGGAGTGGTCACTTTCAAATTAGTTTCCTCCCCTTCAACAATTCGGACTTGGTAGCCGCACTTTTCAAATAAAGCAGCATCGTCAGTCACTTCCCAAGCCTGGCGTATACCTTCGGCGTGACACTGTTTTAGGAGTTTAACATCAAAACCTTGGGGAGTTTGTGCCGCCCAGAGTTGGCGTCGGTCGGGTGTACTTTGAATTATGCCATTTTCATCTACGACTTTGATAGTATCTTTGACAGGCACAGCAGCAATCAAACCCGGGCTGTTGTGAATTGCTTCGGCACATCTATCTAGTAAATTGGGTGTAGCTAGGCATCTAGCTCCGTCGTGAATCAAGACTTGCTCAGCAGTGGCTGGTAGTGCCTGTAAGCCGTTGTAAACGGATTCTTGGCGGGTAGAGCCACCTTTAATTAATTCCACGGGTTTACTTAGCTGCAAATCAGCGATAATCTCCTGGAATTCTTGCCAGTCAATTGGTTGGGAAATAATTCCAATCCAACTAATGTAGCGTGACGCTTGTGCAGCTAACAGTGTCCAAGCAATAATTGGTCGCGATCGCACCTCAAGAAGGAGTTTATTGCGGTTACTCCCCATTCTTCGTCCCGATCCGGCAGCTGGAATTAGTAAATACACAAAGTTCCTCTATCTTTAAACTAGGAGCTATAGGCTAGGTAATAAAGGTAAAAGTTAAAAAGCTAAAGAAATTATTTTTCTTTTGACTTTTGACTTTTGACTTTTGACTTTCTTAGTCCATATCTTCCCCTAAAATAGGGAGCGAGTAAGCGTAAATTAATATTATGCGAGTAGTAGCCCTTGTCCCTGGCGGAATAGGCGACCAAATTCTATTCTTTCCGACACTAGATGACCTGAAGCGCAATTATCCTAGCGCTCAGATAGATGTTGTTACCGAACCCCGATCAAAGGCTGCTTACCGGGTAAGCAAGTCAGTTAATGAGGTACTGGCGTTTGATTTTAAAGACCGTAACAGTTTGGCTGATTGGGCAAATTTAGTAGGCATTATTCGCGATCGCGAATATGATGTCGCTATTGCTTCGGGGCAAAGCAGGTTAATGGGTCTTTTGCTATGGTTGACTGGAATCCCCACACGCATTGGATATAAAGGTAAAGGAGCAGCTTTTCTCACCAACCGCGTTCCCCTCAAGCAAGGACAATATGCTGCTTGTATGTACCATGACCTACTACAAGGATTGGGCGTAAAGTCCCCTTGTCCAGAGTTAGCTGTCAATGTACCAAAACCTGATATTGACTGGGCAGATAAAGAACAACTACGGTTGGGAGTCAAAGAAACTGGCTACATTTTGATTCACACTGGTGCAGGGGAGATATCCCAAAATAAAGGCCTGGATAAAATCTACCCTGTTGAGAATTGGCAGCAAATCATTCAAGACTGCCAGCATAAACAGCCAGATATGCCTATAGTAGTAATTCAAGAGCCAAACGAAGAAAAGTTTGTACGTAGACTCACGCTTTCTAATCCTGATATCAAGGTCAGTTCTCCGGATGATATTGGAAAGTTAGCGGCAATGATTGCTGGAGCAAATTTGCTACTTTGTACTGCCGATAGTGCAGCAATGCATCTTGCCGTCGCCGTACAAACTTATACCATTGCCTTATTTGGGCCCGCAGAACCAGCTAAATTATTGCCCAAGAGCGACAAATACCTTGCGATCAAATCTCCTACAGGCAAAATAGCAGATATTTCACCTAACACCGTTTTGGAGAAAATCTGGGGTGGCTAGTACCACTCTGGTTATTTCTGTGGTGCTGTATTTAGACTAGCGCTTTTCCTTAATGGCGATCGCCAGTCAAACGTTGATGTTAGCTAGCTTAACTGAGTAAAATACTTAACTTTATACTTGGTGTCAGCAAAGCTGTGCATCAGCTAAATAATCAAGTAATTGTTTGCTATCTGGCTTACAAACTATCTGAACCTACTCAGAGTTATTACCAGATAGTTATTTAATATTGTCATATTTAATACGTAACTAATAAAACTCAGAAAAACTCTGCGTACCTTCGCGCTGATTCTGCGCTCCCACTGAAGCATTGAACTCTGCGAGAAGCCGCGCTGCGCGCGTCTACAAACTTCTCTCTGCGTTAAAAAACACTACTATTTTACGCAAAGCCGTACTAAGTACTAATACTTTAACCATGCAGGTAATGTAAAAAACATGTATTTTTTTTACTTTTAATTATTGAAATATTACGGTATAAGAGTTGGCTGGACAACCGATTTTTTTTACACAACCTGATATGTTGAAAGAATTATGGGGAAATCTAATATTTAGAATCATCAGCTGATGTGCATCTACAGCAGGCTGTACAAATAAACATACGGGTTACTGAAAAACTTCCGATTTTGGGAATTCAGTAACAATAGCGACTGGGATAAATTTTCTACTCCTAACAGTTACAACCCCATACGTTCCCAGTACTTAATAGCAGCATTGAGTGAAATTACTAGCCACAGAGAAAAAGCTTTTAGCTAACAGCTATTAGCTAGTTACTTGCTGTCTACATAGCCGAAAAATTGTTCAATTAAATTAGAAAGTGTGAGATATTTTAACGAAATGGATTCACCATAAATAAAAATTTACGGTAGAACAAATAATAGTCTCTATTTGTTTTATTCGAGCAAGACAGAATATTCTTGACTGTCTGAGAAGTGGTAGTTGCCAAAATTACCTGGTGTGATTAGTTTATGGGTGGATCTATCGCGCCATCTTCATGTGTTCCTTTACTTTTAACTTGTCTTTAAGCAAGAGCATCCACCAAGAATGTGATGAAATCATCAAAGGGAAAACAAATGGCGATCCGATTACATGGCTTCTTTAGCAGTGGCAAACGTTACATTCAAGTAGAAAGTCAACCGCATCATATCACGGGCATTTTTAGAAACATTGTGAACTCTTGCAATAATATGCATGAATTCACTTTTCTGCATGCAGAAAATGTATATTTTGAGTGTCCAGAAGATGGAACAATAACTTTTTACCAGGCGATCGGTAATGATGTAGCTAATTCAGCAATTTGGACTTATCTTGTATACGAATGTCCAGAAAGCGAAGAAAAGGTATTTCGAGATCCATGTATTGATACAAGCACAAATTGTTTGCAGGAAATTTTCTCAGGTAATAAATTAGTTGTAGTTGCTACCGGTATTCACGATTATCTCAAATATGAATATTATGAAAGTGAATATTTAGATGTTTATCTTCCATGTGATTGGGAGACTCCAGAAGGAAGAGAAATAGTAAATTTACTTTTAGAAGAACTTAAGGCTTTTAAATCCTCATCACTGTTTGCAGAAGATGCAGGTAAACAATATATGAAAGCTGTTATAGACAAATTTATTCAAGCTGGAAGAAAAGTATTAGACAATAGCGGCACATTAAAAGACTTTGAATTACTCCAATACGAAGCACTGAAGAATGTTAGGATTCATGAAATTGCAAACTTAATTATTGAATATAACGATTATCGCCTTTGGCAAGCAGTCTTACCTAGTAAGTCTAAAGCGATTGAGTATGCTTTTAATGCTGCTTTAGATTTAATATGTCGAATTTAGTAATTAGTCAATGATTAGTTGTTGGTTGGTAGTTGGTAGTTGGATGTTCCAAACAACAAACAACAAACAACAAATAACTATTCAAATGACAAATAATTAAAACATTTCAAAAAAAGCATCTTCTAATTCATAACCTAGCATTTGAGCCATCGATTGTAGACGGGATCGACTGGGTATACTCTGTTGTTTGAGCCAGTCACTCAGAAGAAAAATTTTATGCATCAAAAAGATTTCCAAAGCCTCGGGATTGTACTGAATACCTTCTTTGGAACTAAACTGATGTGGTACAAGCATGGCAGTGTAACGGGCAAATTCACCAGCTTTCCAATCTAGTAAAAATGGCAACCAAGGATAGCGAGCATCAAGGCGAACAAACCACAACCGTACTTCTGGAATTTCAGGGAGTTCTCGCGGATCGCCAGGTTCTAGGGGATAGTCGATCTCAAAGCGCAACTGCTGTTCATGGGATGCGATCGCCCCTTCTTGCAGCAATTGCTCAATTACTGTTGCTGCTGGAGAAAGATCCAGGGCGTTGATAGAGTCTGAATTGAGAGCGATCGTAATTGTCATGACTCGAATAGAAGTCGGGGAAAGGGAAAAGGGGAAATGGATGAAAAATTACTTTTGCCACAGGTCTACTCATAGAGTAGCCTCGACAATTCAGACTACCAGCTTTGGGAACCTAACGCTAGCAAGAAAGCAGAAGGATTTTCATCTAACAACCAACAACCAACAACTACCTTTACTACAACTTCAGATAGATGTATAATTGCCTAGAAGAAATAGAAGGGGAGTAGCTGCTGGCAAACAATCCCAGCCAGTACGCCTGAATCAACATACTGGCGATGAGCCTGGTTCAGGTGACAATTAAGCAATAAGCTAATTGGAAGCGAGACCTTCACTGAGTTCACACAGACAAGAAAGTGTGGAGCTCGGTGAGGTATCGTTACTCTCATTGAGCTTCACGGACAGGTAAACTATTCGTCAGGAGCTTGAGAGAGTGCTAACAGCTTTTACCGCAGGTTTATTACTAATTACATTTTCTGAATTAGGTGATAAAACTTTTTTTATCGCCGTGATTTTGTCGATGAAACACTCGCGGCGACTAGTATTTGCGGGTGTGATAGCTGCTTTAGCGGCAATGACAATACTTTCTGTAGTAGTAGGACAGGCAGTGTCTCTACTGCCCAAACTTTATATTTATTATGCCGAAGTTGTTTTGTTTATTGCCTTTGGTTTAAAGCTGTTGTATGAAGGTATGAAAATGCTGCCTACTTCTGCTTGCGATACAGAAGTTGTAGAAGAGGCAAAAGATGCTGTGGACAAAGCAGAAAAACAACTGGCAAAGCAAAAAACCTTTTGGGCGATTATACTAGAAACCTTTGTATTGACATTTATGGCGGAGTGGGGCGATCGCACGCAATTTGCCACCATTGCCTTAGCAGCTGGGAATAACCCAGTGGGAGTAACCACAGGTGCAATTTTGGGACACAGCATTTGTGCGGCGATCGCAGTTATCGGCGGCAGAATGTTAGGAGGAAAAATTTCTGAGCGAACACTCACATTGATTGGCGGATTCCTGTTTATCTTATTTGGTATTATTGCCGCCGTAGAGGGAGCGTAAGTAGAGATGGGGAGGTTGGGAGGTGGGGAGTTGGGGAGTTGGGGAGAGTACAGTTTTGATTTCTCCCTATCCCCCCATCTCCCCATCCCCCCATCATTAATTTACGGAGTGGGTACTGGCGTAGAAGGAGCAGTGGGAGTGGCAGACTCAGCTGCCCTTTTATTAATTTCGTCTTTATACTGAGTTGGTGCTAAGGCCGCTGCTTTGTCAAATAAAGGTTTGGCCTCATCAGCTTTTCCTTGCTCTTTTAAAACCATCGCCTGTGCCAAAATAGGGCGAAAATCATTGGGAGCGCTTTTTGCTGCCTGTTCGTATGCAGTTAAAGCTTGCGGGTAACGTTTTTGGGAGGTGTAAACATTGCCCAACATTACCTGCACGGCGGTGGTATCCACGCTACCAGGTTCGATTTTATTTGCCTGACCAGCCTTAGCAAGGGTATCTTGTAACAAGCCAATTGCTGCTTCAGGACGATTTTGATCTAGCAAGAGAGCAACCATTCCCTGCAAAACGTCAAGGTTCCCTGGTTTAGTTTCTAGTACAGAGCGATAAGCTTGAGCAGCGCCTTCCTTGTCGCCTATTTGCTGTTTTGCTTGTGCTAGCAGCACGGCATATTTAGTTTGTTCTGGATTCAGCTGGGCTAACTTTTCTAGAGGTTCTATTACCCCTTGAATGTTACCTACGCCTAACCTCAACAATTGCAAACGAGCCTCTAACAATCCTCGCAGCGCAGTTTGATTTTCTGGCTCTCGCTGCAAAACTTGTTCGTAACCCCTAGCTGCATCTTCCAGTTTTGATTTTTGATCTGAGGAAGACGAATTTCCTCTGCTGCTAGCGGAGTTTGGGCTGGACTGTTGCGTATCATTAAATGCGGCTATGATGGGAACCATAGACACCCCAACAAAAGCCACTAATGCCAGCACTAACACTACTTTGACTAACCAACGATTACGCGGCACAGACACAAAACCGTCCTTAACTCTAATGACATTATTGTTTACAGAAATCGAGAAATTTAAAAATTTGAAAAATTTTGCGGAATACCGCGCCTAAATTGTGAACTTTATAACAAATAGCCATATCAATGCCGCCAAAGCAAGAGATGACTTTAGGAGGAACCGCCTAAATTGTAGCTATGCTATGCTTCCGAAACTAGAGCAAAGGCGCTAAATTACACATTTAGTGTGTATGCGAGAAATCGCGTCATTCAGTATCATAACAGGGCAAACTAGAGTGGCTGTTTTGTAAAGTAAATATACTTTCATCAGCCGCCCAAATGCTCTTGATAGCTGCCTTCGTAAAATCCCACAATGGGATGTGTCTCCGCCGCAAGGAGTTTTTATGAATTCCGACCTGATGCCGTCCCCTGAATCGTCAAACTCAACAACTTCTGATGAAGCTCAAACTAGTCAAGAAGCAATTTCTCAAGTTGCTCCAGCAACAGTCGAACCGTCTCAAAGCGAGAACTCGACTTTGACACCAAGTGAGACTGTTAATGATGACAGCTTAGTGAATCGACAACAACCGATTCCGCCTCCCAGCGAACCAATGCAGTACCGAGCGATTGGCTTGGTTCGAGGTCGCTATATTGCCAGCAGCGAGCAATTTACTCAAGGTGTAATGCTAACCGCAGATGGCACAAAACTTGATGCTGTGCTTCTGGGTCGAATCATGAGTTTAGTCAAAAACCACCTCGACTTGGAACAAGAGCATTTATGGGTTGTTTATCCGCGCACGCGGCAAGAAAACGACAATCTACACCTCCAAATTGTAGGGGTTTGGGAGCCAGAAAAATTGGCTAAAAATCCCATGACTGAACAGCAGCAAGATTTAGCCTCGACCGAGGAGCAGACTCCCGATATTAGCCGATCGGAGAAATCCGAAGAGACTACACCTACTAGCGTCGTGCCGTCATCAGAAATTCCAGATGGTGGTTTTTCTGTTCGTGGCGAAATAGTGTACCAGTCATATGACACCGAGAGCTTAGTAATTAAGATTAAGCAATCTGCCCGCAAACAAAATGACAAACCCAAGTATTTCAAATTGAAACTCAAGGGTAGGCTTGATACCAGAGCAGTAGGAAAGTTTTGGGACTTGCAAGTCAAGCGCGAGGGTGAATTGTTGGTTATAGAACATGCCGAAGCGATCGCAGAATTGCCCAAAAAACGTGGCGGCAGAAGACCACCACCAAGACGAGGGGGATACCGTCCTGGTGGCAGGAAACCATACCCACCCAGACGCAGTGGAGAGGGTCCACCACGCCCAACCAAAAAAATTGGTGATTCTTCGTCGCCTACACCACGACCTACGCCTAAAGGTTCCCACACTCCTCCTCCTAAGCCTGTGAAGCGGCCGAAACCACCGCAGCAATAAATGCTGAATTATGAATGCTGAATTATGAATTGTGATGAAAATTCCCTAATTCATAATTCATAATTCATAATTCATAATTTTTAGAACTCCGTCCAGCGGTCTTGGGGTAAAAAAGACCTCTCCATCGTGATGGGGGCAACTGGTTCGGTGAGGCTAAATGTACCTGCTTCAATCCACTGTTTTAACTCTTGGGCAACTTGGCGGGAGAGAAATAGACTCACAACGGGTGCAGTACGCACTGTCTTGCCTTCGATGGCTATGCGTCCGGATTTGAGTTGGGCATAACTCACCAAGCCAAAGGTAGGACGCACCCGTCGAGGAATAGAAAAGTCTACGATTGGTGCCACCAATTCTTTGTCGCTAACTGCACATCTGGCTACTACTTCCTCACTTAACACGGGAAGTGGTACGCCTACACCCAACATCAGGGAAGGGCCGTAATTTTTGAAGTAACAACCCCGCACCCAACGAGTATCCATTTGCTTGGCATCACCGATTAAAGCTAAAGTTGCAGCCGGGCCAATGGGCGTACGATTGGGCAAACGCTTTTGTAAGGGGAAATGCTGGGTTCCTTCCCATGCCACATAGCCAATCCCGCCACCTAAGAAAATCCGCGTACCAATACCCACAAGTTCCAAGTCAGGGTCGTTAAGGAGAGGGGAAATAGCGCCAGGGTTAGAGTAAACCGCATTGCTCAAACGTGGGTGTAAGGGCCCGAGATAGGTAAAAAGTGGGCGATCGCCTCCATTCACCCCCACAATAAAATTTTGATAAAGATTCCTGGGATTAAATAAATAAAACTGATTAATAGTATCGCGGGTAATCGTCGTTTCAAAGGTAGCCCTGGGGTAACAATCAGTTACTTGCCCTTGGGCGCGTACGTGTATTGGTTTACCTGCAATTAAATCTTCAATCACATGACCGCCGCCACGTTCCCGGACTTCTTCTCCGTCATTTGCTTCTACGGCACAACTTGCGCCCAGGTATAAATCCACTGCCCCAAAGCCGGAATATGCAGGCACACCATCCAACCAGCAACGACGAATTTTAATGGGAGGATCGGTGTGTCCGAGGTTAAGAATTGCACCGCTAGATTCCATCGGTTCAAAAGTGCCAGCAGTGATAACATCTACTTCCTTGGCAACTTTTGCAACACCGACTTCTGCAACTCTGGTTTTTAATTCTTCAACAGTTAACACCACCGCACGTTTGCGGCTGATTTTTTCGTTGATTTCCGCAATTGTTCGCATATTTAGGGGAACTGGGGACTGGGGCATAAAAATTATGAATTATGAATTATGAATTATGAAATTTTCAGCCCAATCGCATTCATCATTCATAATTCTCACTAATCCCCAATCCCCAATCCCCAGTCCCCTTTACTGAGATTGCTTTATATCTGATTGGTCTTCTTATTCTATTTTCTTACCCCTTATAACGCCCATAAATAAATGCCATCTCTCTGAGACGGTTGCTGTATTCTTCAGTTAAGGCTTCACTTCGATAGCGCCAACCCCAATTGCCATCAGCCTTACTAGGGGTATTCATACGAGCATCAGACCCCAAATTGAAGACATCTTGGAGGGGAATAATTGCCTGATGGGCAACAGAACTCATCGCCAGTCGGATCGTATCCCAGGCAATTCCGTGGGGACCATTACAGCCAAGGTATTTTTGCAAGCGATCGCGTTCATAATCAGAGGCATCCTCATGATACCAGCCAATCGTGGTGTTATTATCGTGGGTTCCCGTATAGATAACGCTGTTGGGAACTACATTAAACGGCAAATAGAAATTGTTGGCATCACTGCCAAAGGCAAAGTGTAGAATCTTCATCCCGGGAAACCCGAAATGATCCCTGAGATCCAATACTGGCTGATCGATGTAGCCTAGGTCTTCAGCGATGATCGGTAGGCTGCCTAACTCTTCACGAATTGTTTCAAATAAAGCATAGCCTGGAGCCTTAACCCATTTTCCATTCACCGCTGTCTCTTCCCCTGCCGGGACTGACCAATAAGACTCTAAACCTCGGAAGTGATCGATACGGATCAAATCTGCATGAGCAAGGATTTCACGGATGCGCCTAACCCACCAATCAAAACGAGTAGATTCTAGATATTTCCAGTCGTAAATTGGATTTCCCCAAAGCTGACCAGTTGCCGAAAAATAATCCGGTGGAACCCCGGCTACTTCCGTTGGTTCTCCTGTTTCTCGATCTAGCTTAAAATTTTCTGGATGTGCCCAAACATCAGCACTATTGTGGGCAACGTAGATGGGAATATCGCCTATAATTTGAATTTTTTGGTCGTTGGCATATTGTTTGAGTTCTGACCACTGACGAAAAAATTCAAACTGTAGGAACTTGTGAAAAAATATCTCCTGTGATAAGCGACTACGCCATTGCTCTAACACCTCCGGCTTGCGTTGACGCAACTCCTCAGGCCAGTCAGTCCAGGTTGTTCCTTCTTGAGTATCCAGCAGTGCCATAAACAACGCATAGTCTTCCAGCCAGCTGGCCTTACCTCGACAGAAGCCATCAAATTCTTTCTGCTGAATTGTACTAGCCTTATGTTTAAAGTTTTCGCAGGTTTTCCGCAACAGGGGCATCTTCCAGGCAATCACCCTCTCAAAGTCCACCCGATCTAACGGGAAGTCTGGTACATCACGCAGATCATCTTCGCTCAACAAGCCATTATCTTTGAGCACATCAGGGCTAATCAGCAGGGGATTGCCTGCCATAGCGGAAAAACACATGTAGGGCGAGTTACCAAAGCCTGTTGGTCCCAAAGGCAATATCTGCCACAACTGCTGGCCACTACGAGCGAGGAAATCAACAAATTGATAAGCCTCCAACCCCAAATCTCCGATACCATAGCGACCGGGAAAACTGGTTGGATGTAGCAAAATGCCGCTGGTTCTGGGAAAAGGCATAAATATCCTGAACTATAAGAGCAACATATTCCATCGAATTTAGCACGGAACAGCAATTGCAACTGTATAAAGTAAACTCGTGTTGAGCGTCCTTTGTCCACCACTAGGTGGAGTCCAAAGTCAACAGTCCAAAGTCCAGAGTAATTAATTTTGACTATTGACTATTGACCATTGACTATTGACTATGACTTATCGAAATCCTGTTCCGACTGTTGATATCATCATCGAAATGGTTGACCGACCTCATCGGCCAATAGTGTTAATTGAGAGGTATAATCCGCCTTTAGGTTGGGCTATACCCGGAGGTTTTTTAGATTACGGGGAAACAACAGAATTAGCAGCGCAACGCGAAGCTTTAGAAGAAACTGGTTTACAGGTGGAATTGATAGAACAATTTCACGTATATTCCGATCCCAATCGCGATCGCCGCAAGCACACAATCAGCATTGTATTTTTGGCAACAGCTACGGGTGAACCAAAAGCAGGGGACGATGCTAAGGGTATAGGAATTTTTGAGTCTTGGCGCATACCAAATAATTTATGTTTTGACCATGACCATATCCTGCGAGATTATTGGCGTTATCGGCATTATGGAATACGTCCAAGGTTGAATTAAGTGTTTAGAGCCTGACAAATAAAATGATCGGACTGTTAAAAATAGTCAAAAAGGCTATATCATGAATTTTTTACCTTCTGCCTTCTAGCATAGCAGCTTAATAACAGCATAGTTGCCTTATGCTTTCTGTACTAGTAGCAACAATTTAGACTTTTTTGCCACAACTTCTATGCGGTAAACAGGCAAATTCAAGAATGTTCAAATTAAGAAATATTCAACTTATGATTTTTAAATTCCCTACGTAGATTAATGACTAAAGATACAAAGGACACCAATAAAAATGAGTAGAAAAGTTATTCATACTGATAAAGCTCCAGCACCAGTAGGGCCATATAATCAAGCAATTATTGCGACTGGGCAGATGATTTTTGTAGCTGGGCAAATTGCGCTTGACCCTAACACTGGTGTAATTTCTGGTGAGGGGGATGTGACAAAGCAAACAGAGCAAGTAATGGCTAATTTGGAATCAATACTAACAGCGGCTGGAGCAAGCTTTGCAGATGTGGTAAAAACAACTGTATTCTTAGTTAATATGAATGAATTTAATGCCATGAATGCAGTCTATGCGAAATATTTTGACGAGGCGAAAGCCCCAGCGCGGGCGTGCGTGCAGGTATCTCGTTTGCCTAAGGATGTCTTGGTAGAAATTGAGTGTATCGCCGTGATTGATAATAAATAGCACCCAGATTAAACCTCTTGCAAAAAGTTACTTTTACAAGAGGTGGGGAAAGGTAAAAGGGGAAAGGGGAAAGTAAAAAATGATTCCTTTAACCCTTCCCCCTTACCCTTTTCCCTACTTCTGCAAGAAGTATATTTTAGATGGGTGTAGCCGCAGGAAGCGATTATTTTTAACAGATGCTAATAATAGTATCTCTACCAGGGTAATTGCTAATACTAAATGCTTCCGTAAGGTTGGTTTAAATCGTCTTTAGTCTCGGTTTGAAAACGCTGCATTTAGGGTGTGTGTAAGAGGAGTAATAAAAATGACAGATAATCATGTGACTGCCACTCTTTCACCCGCAGACAGGGAAGCGATCCTGCAAGTGATCGCTACTATCCGTGAGAAATTACCACTGTTAGCTAATTTAACAACTGAAGAGTTTCAAAACTTACCTAACTTAGATGATCGAAGTTGGGCGATTGTCAGTAAAGCTTTGGATGTGGCCCAAAAGCAAGACTCTCTTCCACCAAATAACTCACATAAGAAGCATCAGACCCTGCAAGAGATTCTCAAGCAACGCCAACAATCAAATTTTGTGGGCAGAGAAGAAGAAATCACGATATTTCGCCATAATTTAGAATTACCACTTGAGGATCATCACCGTCGTTTTATTTTTAATGTCTCTGGCCGAGGTGGTGTTGGTAAAAGTTCTTTGCTGCGCCAGTTCCGCCAAATTGCTGAAAATGCAAAATTCATTACCGCTTATACGGACGAGTTGGAAAAAGGCGTACCGGAGGTAATGAATCATTTAGCACAACAACTAGAGCAGTACGGTTACATATTAGCAAAATTTTCTGAAAGTTACAAACTTTACCAACAAAAGCTACAAGAACTAGAAATAGATCCGGAAGTACCTCAAGGATTTTCGGCTTTTATGGGGCGATCGCTGTTTAAGGGCGACGTGCATTTGACACAGCAAATTCCAGGTACTGATATTGTCTTAGAATTTGCAGATCAGGATGCGGGCGTCACTCAACAAGAGTGGACTTCTTACGTAGCCAGAAAATTAATCAACAAAGACGAACTACGTTTAATACAGGAACCTATCGCAGTCTTGACGCCTCTGTTTTTAGAGGATTTGTGGGAGGTGGCAGTAAATTCTGATATTGCTCTGTTTTTTGATAGCTACGATCGCACAGAAGAATTTTTAGACCGCTGGCTCAGAGACATTCTCGATGGTCGCTATGGTGACGTACCATCGAATATCTTACTGATTGTTGCAGGTCGGCAGGAGTTAGATAAAAACCATTGGAAAGTTTATGAAGAATCAATGGTGCGTCTGGTACTGGAAACTTTTACAGAAGAGGAAACCAAACAATTTCTAACTCGTAAAGGCATTAGCAACGACGAGATTATTGATGTAATTTTGCGCCTTTCTGAAGGCTTGCCCCTGCTAGTTGCAACGCTGGCTGCTGAAACCCCCAATGATGACAGCAAAGTTGGCGATGCTAACGGCATGGTAGTAGAACGCTTCTTAAAGTGGATGAAAGATCCTAAATGGCGGCAAGTAGCGCTGACTGCTGCGATTCCTCGGTTTTTGCAGCGAGACGTTTTGGCTCAGTTGCGCCCAGAAGAAGAGGCGGATATGCTGCTAGACTGGCTGCAACAGATGCCGTTTATGAAAGCTCATCCCAACGGTTGGGCGTATCATGATGTAGCCAAAACGCTGATGTTACGTCACAAGCGGCTTTCATCGGCACAAAGTTGGACGCAGTTGCAGGGCAAGTTAGCAGATTACTACGAATCCCTAGCTCAAGATTTACAACTAGATGAACAGAAAAAATGGTGCGATCAAACTTGGCAAAACTACAAGCTGAATGTGTTGTATCACCGCTTGTGTCAAGCACCACTCAAGTATTTACCTCTGGCTTTCAATGAATTTTTAGAGACTCTGCAAAAGCATTATAAATTTGCTCAAAGCTGGGCAGAAACAATTGTGCAGGCTGGAAAAGATTCTGATGCGGCAGAAGTTCAGCGTTGGGGTGAAAAGCTACTCAAAGGGTTGAAAGCCTGGAAAGAGCAAGAGTATGAAGACACTGCTCAAATGTTTGCAGCACTGATAGAGCAGGGCAAGGTTGATGTCAAGTGGCGAGCCTTGGCTTACAGTTTCAAAGGGGCAACTTATTACAAAATGAAACGCTATGATGAAGCCCTTAAGAGCCTGAATCAAGCCATTAAACTCAACCCTGCGCTCAACTGTGCGATCGAACTTCGAGGTCATGTTTTTGCTCACAAGAAGCGTTACTCAGACGCGGTTAAATGCTTTGATCGCCTCATTAAACTCGAACCCGATCGCCCCAGACCAGTTGCACAACGGGGCTATGTCTATCAATTGATGGAGCGTTATGACCAAGCCCTAGCAGACTTCAACCGCGCCATTGAACTTGATCCCAATTACACCTGGGCAAAAACTCAACGCGGGTATAACTATCTATTAATGCAGCGCTATGACGAAGTTGTGCAAGATATGATTTGCATTCTGGAAGTTGAACCGGAGCAGATCGGGGCACTGGCACTGCGAGGAGCAGCATATCATTTGCTGGAGCGTTATGGTGAAGCGATCGCGGACTTTAACCGCGTTCTCAAATATGAGCCGGATAATATCCAGGTGAGAGCGCTACGAGGTGCAGCGCATTACTTGTTGGGACATTACACCGAAGCCCTACCAGACTTTAACCACATTCTAGAACTTGAACCAGATCACATCCAGGCGATTGCACTGCGGGGTGTAATCTACCAATTGATCGAACATTACATGGAAGCAGTCCAAGATTTTGACCGAGTTCTGAGACTAGATCCTACATATAAATGGGCATTCGTTCAGCGAGGCGAGACTTACCGCCAGATGGAATGTTACGCCGAAGCTGTGGAAGACTTTGACTGTGCCATTGCTCTTGATGCTAATGATGTTTGGACAATTGCCAGTCGAGGTGAAACTTACCAGTTAATGGGACGCAATAAACAAGCTCTCAAAGACTTTGACCGCGCCTTAGAACTTGACCCCAATTACGCTAGGGCACTTGTCAAGCGGGGTGAGATTTACCAGTCGATGAAGCTTTATGAGGAAGCCATCAAAGACTTTGATCGTGCCCTTGAAATTGACTCCAATTGTACCCGAGTTATTACCAACCGGGCACAAACTTATCAGTTGATGGGGCATTATGACCAAGCCATCAAAGACTTTGACCGGGCAATTGAATTTGAACCTGAAAATCTCCAGGTGATTACCAACCGGGCACAGACTTATCAGTTGATGGAGCATTATGACCAAGCCATCAAAGACTTTGACCGCGCCCTTGAACTTGACCCCGTGAACGAAAAAGCAATTGTTAGTCGGGCAGAGACTTGCCAGTTGATGAAGGACTATGACCAAGCCCTCAAGGACTTTGACCGCGCCCTTGAACTTGACCCCATTAACGATAAGGCAATTGTCAGTCGCGCTTACACTTACTGGATGATGAATTGTTACCAGCAAGCCCTCAAAGAATTTGACCGCGCCATTGAGATTAACTCTAATAATCACAAGGCTTTTGCTGGTCGAGGTCATACATACCGGATGATGAATTGTTACACCGAAGCCTTATTAGAATTTGACCGCGCCATTGAAATTAATCCCAATGACGATTGGGCATGGGCTGGTCGGGGTGACACTTACTGCCGGATGAAGCGTTACACAGAAGCCTTGAAAGATTTGAACCGTGCCATTGAACTTAATTCTAAACAGCATTACGAATGGAAACTAGCTGGGCGCGGTTACACCCATCTTATGCTCAAGCGCTATCACGAGGCTGTGGCAGATATCAACCTCGCCATTGAATTAAATACCGATGATGATTGGTATTTATATCTACGTGCTTTAGCCTACCAAGTCCTCAAGGAACAAAATAAAGCCCGAACTGACCTTACTGTTGCTATTAAAATTGCGAAAAAGCGTTACGAACAAGATACCCAGGATTGGCGCAATACGTTTAGAGTGGCTCTTTACTATTTGGCAGTTCAGCATTATCCGACAGTGGAAAGTTTATATCGATATGCCTTAGGCAATGGTGCTTCCCTAGAGCATATCCGTGAAGCTATCCATAATTTGGATGATTTCTTGACAATCTTCCCTGACCACAAACAGGCTAAATCTATGCACGAGTTATTACTGTCTGGTTTAAACAGATGTCTCACAGGTACACCCATCAGTCGTAAAGAGGAGATTAGTCACGAGCGAGAAATGATTAATCAAGTCTCTACAGTCTAAGGTACTGGGGACTGGGAAGATGGGGAGATGGGAAGAGTGGGGGAGTGGGAGAGGGGGAGAATAACCACTAACCACTAACCACCAATCCCCAATCCCCAACCACAGATTTTTCCGCCTCTGCCGCATCCGCATCGCGATCGCTTTTCTCTATTTGGGAACACTGAAATCATGTATCCCAAAGGAGTCATATATATGACAGCTAATCGCATCAGTGCCAATCTTTCCAAAACAGATCGGGAAGCTGTAATGCAGGCGATCGCGACTATTAAAGAAAAGTTACCTTTCTTGGTTGATTTAACAACAGAGGAGCGTAAAGCTTTACCAAAGTTAGGCGACAAGAGTCGAGCATTTGTCAGCAAAGCTTTGGAGGTAGCAGGCCAGAATCCGGACTTTTTACCTCGGTCTTTTGATTTGGATGAAATGCGCCGAGATGTGGAACTTTTTGAAGCGCTGTATCCGATTTTGCTATCACTGTCGCAACTGCAAGAATTGGTAGACGATACCTTTGTAGCGGTTGGTAGTGAAGCATATGCAGCAGGGCTAATGGTGTATAACTACGCCAAAGCCAGCGGCAAAGGTGCGGGTTTGGATGCAGCTTTGGATGATTTGGGACGGCGCTTTGCTCGGAAAGCCCGCAAAGCACGGGCGCAAATCTCCTAAAGTGTAAAAATTATCTCGACTTTCGGGGTTCAAAGTAAAAGATTAAAGCTTTGAGCCGGAATGTTCAAGTATACAGCTTGACATTTCGAGTTCAAAGCTTAAATTTTGCAGTTTCAAGCGTGGCGTTTCTTGTTTCAAGCGTGGCGTTTCTTGTTTCAAGTGAGAAGTTTCTTGTTTCAAGTGAGAAGTTTCTCGTTTCAAGTGAGAAGTTTCTTGTTTCAAGTGAGAAGTTTCTTGTTTCAAGTGAGAAGTTTCTTGTTTCAAGTGAGAAATGTGGAGTTTTGAGAGCGATCGCGTCATGATATAGGGCAATACGGTTCACTTAGCAGAACTTGATTATTGAAGATCCCCCTAAATCCCCCTTAAAAAGCAGGGCTGTTTCATTCCACAAGGGCAAGAAGTTTGTCAATATCATGACAGAGAAATCTTTGAGATGTTGTGATGGAAGCATGACCATTTCGACGGAGTATGTTGAGAGCGATCGCTCGAATAACTGAGAGATTTGCCGGAGCATGACCCAGACGTATTTTTGAGTCATCCTCTTTGAGAACTACGTCTTTAATCCAATGAAGGCGATTTTCGATACTCCAATGACCGCGAATACCACAACTCATATCTTGTGCCGAATGAATGAGGCTACTAATGTAACAAACAATCTTATGATATGGTTTACCAGAGCGTGTCCCAGTCCTTTCGACTCGAATTAATGACTGAATTCCCAGCCATGCTGGATCAATTCCCTTGAGATCATGGAAAACTTCTACTGTACGTGTGGTGAATCGATCTCTAATTTTTTCGGTGGCTGTATAACGACTCGCTGGCTTAGTTGTGGTTGCAATGCGCTGAATATGACGATGTAACTTTGGCTGATTGTCTTTAACAGCAATGAGATAATCGTTGCCACTGTCGAGGATTAACTGGCAAGTTTTTTTTGGCAATGTAGAGAATCCAGACTGAAGACAGCACCTTTGATCTCCAAAGCGGCAATTAAATTTTGTACAGTTTGGATTTCACTTGATTGCTTGTTTTCTAGTTTTTCCATTCCTAAAACTAGCCCTCTTTTGCTGGCAAATATTGATACTATGCTGACAAAGTTTTGACATCTTTTTTCATAATCAATCACTGTGCCTTTAATGCTTTTACCATCTATTCCAAACCATTCTGATTCTGCTAAATCAACGTAGTCTTGTGCCCACTGATTAAATCTGTCCACCAGTTTCTCAAAGTCTACTCCCATGACTACACGTCTGATAGTTGAGTATGAAGGAACACCATGTTTTTCGATTCCAAACGCCACAATCAATGCACGTCGATGCCTATGAGCAAAATCTCCCCATCCACGATACCCAACATACCCACTCATCGTGCCCATTATTACAAACAGTAAGACTAGCCATAGTGGGTGCCTTCGACCATCAGTCGTTCTGAAGTCTTCTACTTGCCGCAACTCTTCTATCAGATTTGCACCCATGATTTTTCTCCCCTCAACACTTGCTATTTTACCTGTTTTAGGGAATGAAACAGCCCTGCCCTTTAGGGGGACTAGGGTGTGTTTTCAAAGTATCAGTTTTGTCATGCTGTAGGCGTAGCCTTCCCGTAGGGTACGAAGCGACAGCGTAGTGAAGCATCTCTATAACCCTGATTTTTACGAGATTCTTCGCTTCATTTCATTTTGCTCAGAATGACATTTAGGAGTTTGAAAACACGCCCTAGGGGGGATCGCAGCCTTAACTGAACCGTATTGCCTTAAAAAGGGGGACTTTGGCTGCTCAAAGTTTTGGATAGTCCCATGCGTGTGAATAGCGCTGGTGCTAAGAAGGTAATCCACAGTGCTGCCAAACAAAAAGTTATTGTATTGCGTGCTAACTCATTGCTGATAATGAAGCGAAAACTCAAGACAAGCATCACCAGTACTCCCAAACCTATTATCACCTTCAGCACTTGTTTGCGTTTGGGGACTTTAGCAGGAGAATATCGGACATACCAATATTCTAAAGGTATTCCTATTCCTGCACCCACAGCAGCACCAAACACTTCCCAACCTTCTGGAAAAAAGCTGGTGAAGGGAAACACGCCAATAGGTGCTGAGAGACTGAGAACTAGGAAAAATCTAAATGTCCTGCCAGAGAAGCAACGCACCAGCACAGGCCACAACCGCTGATACACTACCACCAAAATTAGTCCAAGTGCTAAACCACTGAGTACGTCGCCTAAATAATGTACGCCTAGATACAAGCGAGATACCATCACTCCCAAAACTATACAGGCTGTCACAGCTGCTGGAATACGATTAAATGCGCTTAGTGTTCCCCAAAGAAGAGTTGCAGTTCCAGTGTGTCCGCTGGGAAAAGATGACAGTGCTAGCTTTTCATGAACTATTATTTGCGGGTCGTGCGGACGCGGTACATAAAAGATTGACCAGATCAATACATTAATTAGTGTTACTAAGAGAACTGCACCCACTAAGCACCAAGCAAATCGTCTTCCGGAAATCCAAAATGCTAAAGCGAAAGCCACTGTTACAGCCGTAGCTGTTCCCAATTCTGATAAAGTTTGAAAAAATAAATTCCAACTCTCACCAAATAATTGCTGAACAAAAATAATTGGTTCTGGACTCCAGAGAAACTCAATTAGCATTGGCGACTACTAAAAATTTTTCTAGTAGTTTATCAAGGATGCAAGCCTCTTCCATAATTTTTCGACCACCAACCCAATCCCCAATCCCTAATCCCCAATCTCCTTTACTCTGTGTTTATCTGTGGTCGATTTATAAAACCTGATTTTTGTCATAGCTTTAATTCACATCAGGCGTAATACCAATTCTCGAAAGTGGAACTAAGTAGATAAACATAAATAAAGTAAAAATAGGGCGGGCGAGACGCCCACCCCACAAGAACAACAAATCTCTTGTGAGGTGGGCATCCTGCCCGCCCTTGTCAAAAAATAAGCACTTTATGTTTAATTACGTCCATCTACTTACACATAGTTCGTAGTAAGCACGCTTTGTGCTTACTACAAATCAATAACATTTGTAGTCATTTTCCTTTGAAAGGGTATAACTTATACCATTTTGAAAAAATAATGCGACAAATAGACATTGTAGAGACGCGCCATGGCGCGTCTCTACATCAGGATGGGTTGTAAACATTTATTAAATCGGTATTATTTTTTACCGCACAATCGGACTGGCGTGATGATGTACTAAATACCACTTGCCACCGAGAAGTTCAAACACATTTGTAGCTAGCGATCGCGCTTCTATTTTCCTACCATTAATAACTTGCATGACATTTTCTATTAGCACGACATAGGCGATATTCTCGCGAACTTCTGTAGCAATTATGTCTCTATTTATTTCAATATAAGGAGTGTTTTGAAATATCTTTTCCCAGGAGGTGCGAATTGCTTTCCAACCCTGGAGTAGATTCCAACCAGGGTGAACGCAAAGACTACCAGTTCCTTGAGACCAAACTGTGCTCATCGCCTCAATGTCTTTTTTTTCAAATGCTCGGTAAAAAGCGTCGTTAACGGCTAAAATTTCAGAATTATTAGTCATTTGTTGGTTGTTGGTTGTTGGTTGTTGGTTGTTGATTGTTCCATAGACGCGTAGCGGCTTCCCGCAGGGTAGAACAAACAACAAACAACTAACAACAAATTCTACTTTCCATTCTTAACTGCGCCAATAGTTTGCAATAATTGCTTGGCTGTATAGGGTTTGGGTAAAAAGGCTTTGACACCGATGTCGCTAGCGGCGTTAACCTTATCAGTAGAAGCCAGTCCGCTGACGGCGATAATTTTGACGTTAGGATTAATTTTTTTCAAGGTACGGATGGTTGTTAGTCCATCCATAGATGGCATGAGCATATCTGTTAAGACTACAGAGATTTCATCGCGATGTTCTGCGTAAAGGGCGATCGCTTCAATGCCATCGCTGGCTGTGATTGCTTTGTAATTATAGGTTTCTAGGGATGTTTTGGTAATGTCGCGAATGGAATCTTCATCGTCCACAACCAAAATTAATTCGCCGTTCCCCGAAGGTAATTCCATTTCTCGTTCTTCTGAAATTTCTGGTGTTTGTTGTGCTGGTAAAAACACTTTAAATTCACTACCTCTACCAACTTCACTGTAGACACTGACAAATCCACCGTGGCTTTTGACAATTCCCAGTACTGTAGAAAGACCAAGTCCAGTACCTTTGCCGAATTCTTTGGTAGTAAAGAATGGCTCAAAAATACGATCTAATATTTCCCGATCGATGCCAATTCCTGTATCAGCAACGGTGATGACTACATAAGCACCCTCTCGTGCATCAATATGCATTTTGGCGTAATTTTTATCTACTAAAAAGTCTTCCGCATAAATGGTTAAATTACCGCCATTAGGCATAGCGTCACGGGCATTCACACATAAATTCATTAATACTTGATGCAGTTGGGTGGCATCACCATATACAGTCCAAAGGTTTTGCGGTATGTGAGTTGAAACATCTATAGATTTGGGAAATGTTTCTTTCATTACTTGCTGAATTTCTCGAACTAAGTGCTTTAATTGCACTAAGGTGCGATCGCCTTCGATCCCACGAGTAAAAGATAGAACCTGCTTGACTAGATTTGCTCCCCGTTTGGCATTGCTGATTAATATCGGCAAAAGTCGCTTACTGCGCTCATCGTGCAACTGTGATTCTAACAGTTGTGCTGTCATCAAAATCGGTGCTAGAACATTGTTGAGGTCATGGGCAATACCGCTAGCTAATGTACCAATACTCTCCAAACGCTGGGCACGTAAAAATTGTGCTTCTAGTTGTTTCTTTTGGGTAATATCAGTATTGACGATTAAAATAGTTTGTCTTCTTTTATCAAACTCTCGTACTAGTGTCCAGCGGCTTTCGACGATGATTTCTTGACCAGATTTTGTTCTTTGGTGTAACTCTCCTTCCCATGCACCATTTTTCATCAAAATGGTGAGAGCTTCTTGTAATTGAGATAAGTTTTTTTCTTGCCAAAGTTCTGATACTTTTTTACCTATAGCTTCTTCTTTTCTGTAACCGTAAAGACGCTCAGCTGCTTTATTCCAAAATAGAATTTGATTATCTAAATCTTGTACAAAAATTGCATCTGTACCGACATCTAACAGGGCAGCTTGTTCGCGAATTTTCTGCTCAGTTTGTTTGCGTTCTAAAGCATAGCGAATAGAACGCTCTAACAAAGGTGCAGTCAATTGGCTTTTTTCAAGATAATCTGCCGCCCCGGCTTTCATCGCCTCTATGTCTATTTCTCGATCTCCTTGACCGGTGAGCAATATTATCGGAACTACACAGCCATTGGCAATAGCTTCGCGCAAAAGTTCCAATCCATTGCCATCACCTAAACGATAATCAACAAGATAGATATCATATTGTCCAGAAGCGATCGCATTTCTGGCAGCTTGATAAGTATCTACCCATGTCAACTCGCAATTAACTACTTGAAATTCCCTGAACCAATCGCGAGTTAATATATAATCATCTTCATCGTCGTCAATGAGAAGAACTTTGATCGGGTTGTCTTTCATTGCTGCCTCCCAGGCTTATAGCGGCAGTTCTACAATTTCAAACCAGTACTTCCCTATAGTCCTCATCACTTCAACTAAGGCGGCAAATGTCATCGGTTTGATGATAAACGAATTTGCTCCCAAATCATAGGTCCGATAAATATCTTCCTCTGCTTTGGAGGTAGTTAGTACCACGACTGGAATTTGCCTTAGTTCCGGGTCATTTTTAATTTCTTTGAGCGCCTCACGACCATCTTTTTTGGGCATATTTAAATCTAACAAAATCAAACCCGGACGAGGCGAACTTTTAGGATCGGCATATCGACCACGCTGATATAAATAATCCATCAACTCCTCTCCATTCCTAACTATATGTAGGTCGTTTGCGAGGCGACTTTCTGCTAATGCCTCACGAGCCAACATACAGTCGTCCTCATCATCATCGGCCATCAAAATTGTGATGGTAGTTTGCCGACCCTTCACTCTGCATTTTCTCCTTATGCGATGCTTATAGGATTAATTCATTATTAAATTGCAACAAATTTTATGGGTAGGGTTGTAAAATCACAAAATATATATGGGGGTATAATAAACCTTTAATTGTGAAGAAGATCAAGAATCGAGGTTAAGTGGTAACGAAACGATAAATTTCGCCCCTTCGCCTGGTTTACTACTAGCGGTGATGCTCCCCTGATGACGTTCAACAATTTTCCGGCAAATCGCTAAACCTATACCAGTACCCTCATATTCACTGCGACCGTGCAGACGCTGAAAAACATTAAAAATGCGATCCAAATACTTTTCGTCAAATCCAATACCATTATCTTCCACAATGATTTGACATTGCTCAGTACTAACGGCTACTGGATCTGATGAATTCGATAAAATCTTACTATAAATTTTGACAACGGGTGGTACTTCCGGACGCTGGAATTTCAGGGCATTACCGATGAGATTTTGCAACAATTGCCGCATCTGGAGGGGATCGGCTTTTATGATGGGCAACTCGCCTACTTCTATGGTTGCTTGAGTTTGATGAATGCTGATTTCTAAATCAGATAGTACTTCTTGTGTTACCTGAAAGAGATTCACCGCGACAAAAGGCTGCGCCCTGGTAGTGACTCGCGATAAACTTAGCAAATCTTCAATCAAAGTTTGCATCCGGCGAGCAGCATTTTGCATTCTGTCTAGGTAGTCGCGTCCTTGTTCACTCAAGGTGTCTCCACAGCTGGCCTTAAGGCGATCGCCAAATGTTTTAATTTTCCGCAGTGGTTCTTGCAGATCGTGAGAGGCAACAAAAGCAAATTCTTGCAGTTCTTCGTTGGAACGGCTGAGTTCTTGCCGTTGGCGAGTCTCTTGTTCTAAGAGTTTCGCTTGGGCGAGGGCAATGCTGATTTGATCTGCCAATTGTCGCAACAGTTCGGTTTCCCAGCTATCCCAGTGGCGGGGATGGGCACACTGATGGGCAATCAACAGTCCCCACAGTTGATTTTGCTGGATAATCGGGACAACTAGGTTAGCTTTGACGGCAAATTGTTGCAAAAATTCCACATGACAAGGTTGGATCTCAGCTTGGCTAACGTCATCGATGGCACTAACGCGCCCACGACGGTATCTTTCGATGTAATTTTCACTAAAGCAATAGTCAATAATATTCCGCCCTAGAATTACTGGCCAACCAGGAACCACTGCTTCTTTAACCACAGTTCCAGAACCATCAGACAACAGCCGAAAAATTAATACTCGGTCGGCGTGTAGTAGGTTTTGCACCTCCTTGACGCTAGTTTCGAGAATGTCATCGATTTGTAAAGACTGGCGAATTTTCAGGGTGACATCAGCAAACAAGCGCGATCGCATGTTTTGGCGCTGTAACTCTTCTTGCACCCGTTTGCGATCGCTAATATCCATCATCGCGCCAATCATCCGTACAGGTTTGCCTGTACTGTCGTGAACGACATAACCGCGATCGAAGATATAGGCATAAGAACCATCAGCACGACAAAAACGATACTCATTTGACCAGAATTGTTGACCGCTATCAATCACAGCGTGAATTTCAGCAACGATTCTCTCTCTTTCATCTGGGTGTATATGTTCACACCACCAATGATTATTGGTAATAATTTGCTCTGGCGAGTAACCAAAAAGTATTTGCACATTCTCATTCCACCACACCTGGTCGGTCAGCAAATCCCAGTCCCAAACAGCATCTGTGGTAGCACGAGCCAGGATTTGAAAGCGTTCCTCACTCTGACGCAATTTTTCCTCTGCTAGTTTGCGTTCGGTAATGTCTGTATGGGAACCTGCCATCCGCACGACGACGCGATCGTTTTCATCCCACAACGCCTGCGCGCGATTCAAAATCCATTTGTACGTGCCGTCTTTACACCGGACGCGGTATTCGGTTGTGTAAAATGGGGTTTTTTTGGCAAAATGATCGGTAACAGCCTGCATCACCCAGTCAATATCATCGGGATGGACGCGACTTATCCATTCATCTAAATGGTTAGAAATTTCGTCTTCTTCATAACCAAGCATTTCTTTCCAACGTGTTGAAAAGAAGACTTCATTAGTTTTGACATTCCAGTCCCAAATACCATCATTAGTACCCCGCACAGCTAGCTGCCAGCGTTGTTCACTTTCTTTGAGTGCGTCTTCCACTCGTTGGCGTTCGATCGCCGTAGCCAAAACGTTAGCAGTTGCTTGCAAGAAGTAAATATCATCCCTGCTAAAAGTCCGCTGTGTGGTTGTGTGTACCCCTAAAACACCAAAAGGACGCTCTTTGCCATGAATAACAACGCTGAGACTGCTAACGATTGGATTCTCTAGCAGTAGTGATGATTGCTGGAAGCGAGTTTCTGTGCTGAGATCGGTGACAATCACTGGTTCTTTGACAAGCAGTGTGTAACCAGCTTGGGAATTTGTGCCGGCGCTGATAGTGGTTTCTCCCACAAGCCCTTGCGGCCAACCTACTGCTGCCCGCAGCAATAACGTAGTTTCATCTGGCAACATTTCCCAGGCTTTGCAATACTCTACTTCCAGACATTGGGCAACCAAAGTAACTGTTTGCTGCATCAGCGAGGTTAAGTCTGTACCAGCAAGTGCTGTTTGACTGAGTTCTGCTACCAGCGCCTGCTGGTTGGCATGAATTTCTAAAGCTTTTTCCGCTTGCTTGCGCTTGGTGATGTCTATATCTACTCCCAGCATCCGCACTGCTACCCCAGCGGGATCGCGCAAGACAACGCCTTTAGCTGCTATCCAGCGAATTGCACCATTCGGCAAAACCACACGAAATTCGATATCGTATTCTGCCCCTTCTTCAATAGCTTGTTTGAGTGATTGATTGATGAAATCACGATCTTGGGGATGGACGCAGTTAATAAAAGTTTCGTAGGAACTTTCAAAAGTATCCTCTTCTAAACCAAGGAGGGTTTTGAGGTTATCTGACCAAATAATTTTATTAGTTAAGAAATCCCGATCCCAGGTTCCCATACGGGCAGCTTCTAATGCCATCCGCAGTTGCATTTCCCGCATTTGCGCCTGTTCTGTCTGCTGTCGCAATGCCTGCATGGCCTGACTCGCTGCTAAAAGCCTCTGCACTCGCTGACGCAGTATCGGCCATTTAATTGGTTTGGTAATGAAATCTGCTGCACCCACTGCAAAAGCTCGTTCCAAGGATGCTTGGTCGTAAAGAGCTGTAATCATTAATATGGGAGTGCGATCGCCACCAGGGAGTGTTTGTAATTGTGCACAGCAGCTAAACCCATCCATTTCTGGCATGAGGGCATCTAACAGCACCATATCTGGTTGCAGTTGAGTATAGACTGCCAGCGCCTCTGCACCGTTACTTGCCTCTGCTACTCTATACCCTGCTGTTTCCAACAGTTCGCGCAGCTGCATCCGCAGCATATAATCATCATCAACAACCAGAATCAAATTAGTCATTAGTCAAGAGTCAAGAGTTATTAATCATTTTGACAAAAAATTTAATTATTATTTGTCATTAGTCATTAGTCATTTGTCAAAAGCTAATGACTAACGATCAATGACCAATGACTATTGACTAATAACCACATGCAGTGTTTTTAATAACTCCTGTGCAGTGTATGGCTTGGGTAAAAAGGCTATGTACTTATTACTGTTATTGAGTAATATTTGTTCACTTGTTGTCAATCCACTCACAGCAATAATATGCAAGAGGGGATTCATTTTTTGCAATGTGTTAATTGTGGTTTTGCCATCCATATTCGGCATCATTATATCTATAATTGCGGCACTAATTTTGTCTTTGTGCTGTGCATAAAGTGCAACTGCTTCAATACCATCACTCGCAGTCAGCACTTTATAATTATGATTTTCTAAAGACGTTGTAGTAATCTCTCTGATAGCGGCTTCGTCATCCACAATTAAAATCCATTGTCCTTGTCCTCGTGGCATTTCCAGATCTTCTGGTGGTTGAGTTATATGTGTCTGGATTGCTGGCAAGTATACTTTAAATTTTGTGCCTCGACCAAGGTTACTGGACACAGTGATAAAACCATTATGACCTTTAATAATACCCATGACTGTTGACAGTCCCAATCCCGTACCTTGACCAAATTCTTTTGTGGTGAAAAATGGTTCAAAAATTCGATCTAACAGTTCATTCGGGATGCCAAATCCTGTATCAGCAACACTCAGGACTATGTAAGAACCGACTTTGGCATCTAGATGCATTCTGGCATAGTTTTCATCAATAAAAATATTTTTAGCCGCAATTGACAAGTTTCCGCCCCCAGGCATGGCATCACGAGCATTAAGGCACAAATTCATTAATACTTGATGTAGTTGAGTGCTATCGCCACGAACTTGCCACAAGTCTGATTGAATTTCTGTGTTGATTTTGATTGATTTCGGAAATGTTTGTTCAACAATCTGCTTCATTTCTGAAATCAAATGTTTGACTTGCAGCACTGTGCGATCGCCCTCGATTCCGCGTGCAAAAGCTAGTACTTGCTTGACCAAATTTGCACCACGTTTGGCATTGTTTTCTACTATAGTTAGTATTTGGCGATCGCGCCGATCCTGGCATTTGAATTTGAGCAGTTGTACTGACATCAAAATTGGCGACAACACATTATTTAAATCATGAGCGATTCCACTGGCAAGAGTACCAATGCTCTCCATGCGTTGAGCGCGTAAAAATTGCTTTTCTAATTGTTTTTTCTGCGTAATATCGGTGTCAACAACCAGAATTGATTTTGGTTGCCCATATTCATCACGCACTAGTGTCCAGCGACTTTCAACAATAATTTTATTGCCAGATTTACTGTTTTTTTGTAATTCACCTTGCCAAGAACCACACTCTAAAACTGTATTATGAATTTCTCGCAGTGTAGATAAAGGTTCGTTATGTAAAAGTTCATTGGCATAACTGCCTATAGCTTCTTCTGAGCGCCAACCGTAAAGTTTCTCAGCACTGTTATTCCACAATAAAATCTGGTTCGATAAATCTTTCACTATAATTGCATCTGAGGCAATATCTAGTAATGCAGCTTGTTCGCGAATTTGCTGTTCTGCTTTTTTGCTGGCGGTGATATCTTCAAAAATATACAATCGTCCGAAATGCTGGTTATCATCATTATAAATGAGTGTAGAAAAACAGCGGATCACACGACCATTTTCTAAGAAAACTTCATCCTCACAAACACACTGCTGATCTGTTCCAGGATGAGAATAAGCAAACAGCGAAATCTCTACGAATTTTGAGCATTCGTGCATAACATCCTGATGCTTCAATTCGCCGCGTTCCATCCGCTCTTTCAAGTGCTGGATGCCGCAGATTTCACAAAATATATCGTTGAAATATAAAATTTCTTGAGTTTGATTTTCTACTACATAAAAAGCTAATGGTGAAACTTTAGTCATTGAACGCAAAAGTACTTCTTTCCACCGTAAACTATCCTCAGCTTGCCTGCGTTCTGTAATATCTTTTAAATAAACAGATAAGCCTTCTTTGGAAGGATAGGCGTGTGCTTCAAACCATGCATTTAGTGGTGGATAGAACTCTTCAAACTCAACGCTAATTTGTGCTGATACTGCTTTGTGATACTCTCGGTAAAACTTAGAAGCCTTTGCTTCAGGAAACTCCTCCCAGACATTTTTACCAAGCAGTTCTTCTCTTTTTCTCTGCAAGAATAACTCGGCTTGCTTATTAATATAAGTGAAGCGCCACTCACCATCTAAAGCCAGAAAACCATCAGTAATACTTTCAAAAATATTTGTAATTCTGTTTCTTGCTGCTTGTTCTCTTGAAAGCAGTTGCAGGCGTTCTTCCTCTATACGCTTGCTCTCGGTAATATCCTCTATTGCATAAGCAAATTGGGGAGCGCGATCGCAACACGTGGCAGCAATTGATGAAACTGTACCTCTAAGATATTTTTTCCCTTGAGGAGTCTCGTGGATATATTCAAAAGTAACAGGTAATTTAGTACGTTCAGCTTCACGGTAGTGATTTATCAACTGATGCACATACTCTTGGGGAATGCCTAACTCGCTAGCAAGACGATTTTGCATTGCTTGTGGAGTTAATCCAAAAAATTTTGCTGTCGTGGCATTATCAGAAATATGCAGGATATCATCATTGACAAGTTTTACTACTCCCATCATCATTGGCGTACTCTCAAAGAAGCTGCGGAGAGTAGATTCACTTTGATGCAGTGCTGTTTGTGACTGTTTGTATTCCGTCTTAATACTAGCCAGTTCGGTAAGACTTCGTCGCAATTCTAACTGCCTGACTACTAATCGACTAATTGCTTGCAATGCCTCTATTTGTTCGGGGGTAATTTCTCGGGGAACGCGATCTGCAATACACAGTGCGCCGATCGCCACCCCCTCTGGTGCAAACAAAGGTATGCCAGCATAAAATCTGACATAAGGATAAGATGTAACTACAGAATTATTCGCAAACCGTTCATCAGCTAAGGTATCAGGAATAGTCAAAACATCACCCAGATTCATACAAATGGGAGCGAACCCGATATCTATCGGCATTTCCTGTACATCTATTCCCACTTTGGCTTTGAACCATTGGCGATCGGCATCAATCAGACTAATAAGAGCGATCGGTGTGTGGCAAATCTGAGCAGCTAGATATACTAAATCGTCGAATGCTTGTTCTGGTAAAGTGTCTAGAATCTGATATTGGTGAAGAGCTTCTAGCCTCTTCACTCCATCATTATTAGGCACTAAAGTTTTCATGAGATTTTCCACTACTGCTGAATTAAGGCTTCCTTCGTCTAACTCGCTATTTTGGAAAATGCTGAAGCATGACGGTAAGTGATAAGGAAGGAATAAGGAATATCAGTTATGAGTCTCCTTGCAAGTGCCAATACATATGCCTATTGCTCATCTTAATCAGGAATTGGCCTGCTATTTACTAGGTAGTTACTGCGCTAGGTGGTTGATTCAAGTCACTATCAAAATCATTTAAAAGAGTAGCTAGATAACTTTGTCACTTCAACTATAGTAATATGCCTTAAGGATGATGACTAAGTCATTGGTTAAATTAAGTAGGATTACATAAAAAAACTAGAATTTGCGTATTGATTGGCATTTTTTTTATAGATGATGTTTATCTAAAAATAGCAAAAAGCTGTTAAATAGAGATTGTGGACAAAATAAGGTTGTATCAATAAATCTCTAGTAAAATATACTTTCGCAAGAGGTGAAGGAAAAACAATCCTTTTAACCCAAAATTCCCACCTTTTCACCCAACATTCTTACCTTCTACCGCGCCACTCGCCACAAGGGTGGCTTTGGGGTTCCCAACGCGCTGCTCGTTGCGCGTCTACAGAAACCTCCAAAGGCGCACTGGCTCCACAACTCAGAGGCTCCTCTTCTTTGTTATGACAACTAAATTTGCTTTCCCCATCAAGCCTAGAACTGAAGATAGCTTTGCCATTACCTTTGCGCCATTGTCTGTTGAAGAAATCTATCAACTAGCTAGCGAGCCAGCAAACGGGGCTGTAGTGATGATGAGCGGAATGGTTCGCAATCAAACTGATGGAAAACCTGTGGTTGCACTAGAGTATCAAGCTTATGAGCCGATGGTGCTGCGGTTATTCTATCAAATTGCTGCCGATATTCGACAAAAATGGACAGGTGTGAATCGCATTGTGATTCACCATCGCATTGGGCGTTTACAAATTGGCGAAATTAGTGTTTTAGTTGCGGTGGGCTGTCCCCATCGTTCCGAAGCATTTGAAGCTTGTCGTTATGCGATCGATACTCTTAAACACAATGCCCCGATTTGGAAAAAGGAGTGGTACAGCGGGCAAGATGGTAAGCTATCTAGTAGTTGGGTCAGTATCGGAGCTTGCGAACAAAACTGCTAAGGCGAAACATGGTTATTACTATGCGATCACCTACCGATACGATAGTTACTAATCAGACGCCGCGATCGCCAGCGACGCAAATGAGCACAACCCTAGTTCTTGTTATCAGGTTCAACGTGGTAACGAAGGTTGGGAGGTTCTACCTCCGGGCTATTGCATAAGCGTGCAAGATGTGAATCATTTTACTTGTTGATGAGTTTCTAATCAAGTAGATATACTCGATTTTGTGCGATCGCTTAATCATTCGTGAAAAACTAGAACCTCGATTTCTTAAAGAAATTGGGGTTCTGAAGCTTTCAATTCTCACACCTCAAATAGGATTGCTATTGTTGCTAGGTATAAAATCAATATCCCTTTCCACATGAAAAGGGATATTGCTTAAGAATTTTGTATTCGTTAACACAAATATATTTAACATTAGCCTGTTTTAGAAAGCGAAAGCCACACCTTTATTACCCATAAAGGTATGTACCAATCAATACCTTTCGGTTAAGGAGGAAAGGGAAAAGGGAAAGGGATGGATGTTTACCCTTTAACATGCATCCCAGCTATAACTCCAGATCGAAGGTGCTAATCCGAAAAGTATTGATGTACCAATTGATTATCCATTACCACAACCGCTAAATAGCCACCAGCGACTCACCACAGCCTGTAGTTTATCTACGTAAAATTGAGATTGCTCAGATGTCTGCATTCATACAAACCTGCATTCAATCCTGCTCCTGTTTTGTGAAGATAGACTGCGAAAAATATTGCAGACAAACTTTCAGCACAAATCTTTTTGTCAAGCTGCCTTTAGATAGATATTTGCTTGATGGATTGATTTACTACTTTAGGTTGATGCCCATGTATTCATCTGCAAATCAGGAGATATTTTGTAAACGACATTTTTCCTACAGGCGTAGCAATTTTTGACAAATGTCAGGTAAACACAACAATATAGGAATTATACTTATATAAAAAGTTATTTTTATGACTTTGTTTGCATAATATTTGTTTATAGAAAATTTATTGATGATAAACTAAGCTAAATCAATTTCTATATCTAAATGTATCAAGTTTCTAACAGTATGTAAAATTTAATGAATTTAGACTTTCCATGAAAGCCCTAATCAGAACCGGAAGAGTAAAAATACTTTGTGTCAAAAAATACAATGTATTTTTTTATTTCAATCAAGGTTGATAAATCTAGATAATTACGGATAGATTTTTAAGAAAAAATTAAACATTATTCTTATCAATGGTTTGTGAACAAAAAAATTATAGTTGAACAATACAGGCAGTGCGATCAAATACAACAGGATTTGAGATGAACACTGTTTAAATATTAGCGTGTCGGTTTGATAAGTATTTTTGTTCAAAATCTAACTTTTGCGATAATTGGATGCTAATCAATCCATCCTTTTTTCGGTAACTTCTCGTTCTTAAAGTCGCTGCAAAATTCAAGCATAGACTCCAGAAAGAGCTTGGTTATTATTCTCAGCTTTATCTTCTTTTTGTGCCAACAGAATAGATAAAGTGTAGATCCATACTGTTAGGAAGTAATGGCTTGATTTCAAAATATCGGGTGTAGATGTCTGTAGAAGTCTAAAATTCTGCTTCTTACAGATTTAGTAGAGTTTATCATTTGTCTTTTGTAATACTCATGACAAATGATTTAATCTCTCATGAAAACTAACATCATTTTGCTTAAATATCAAAAGTTTTGCTGTAAGTAATTGCTAATCAAGTAAATGGTATTAGCAATTAATTTTTGGCTATTTGTAGCTACCAGTATTTCCTTTTATTTAGGCAGATATTACTTAATCACGGGATTTAATTTTGCCGTGTAACCTTGATTTACGGAGTAATTATGAACGCATCAATTTTCTCAGAATTATACTGCCCATTTCCGTCTCAAATTAACAAGTATGTTGATGTTCTAGAAGATAATGCTCTTGAATGGGTCTTGCGTTTCAAGCTCTTGGCAGATGAATCCAGTTATCATCGTTTCCGCAAATCAAAGTTTTTTTTACTATCAGCAGGTGCATTTCCTGAATGCGAATTTGAAGAGTTAACAGTTGTAAATGATTGGGTGACTTGGCTATTTATTTGGGATGACCAATGCGACATGTCAGATTTAGGGAAAAAACCTGAATTAGTTGAGTTTTTTCACAATAGATTTCTAGCAATCTTAAAAGGTGCAGAGCTTACCAGCAATGATATACCCATTAGTTATGCTTTAGGTAACATACGACAGCGAATACTTCAAAAAGGAACTAAAAAATGGTTTGATTACTTCGTTAACGCTGTTGAGAACTATTTTGATGGATGTATCTTGGAGGCAACAAACCGCGCACAAGGAATTGTGCCCAACGTAGACATTTATACAAAGATACATATGTTAAGTGGTGCAATGGAATCTAGCATGGAATTCATTGAATTTTGCAATCATTTAATCATTCCCGATTTTGTCAGAGCAAACGATATTGTGAGAACGCTCACAAACATGACGAATAAAATTGTTTGCTGGTGTAATGATATCTTTTCAGCATCCAGGGAAATGGCAAGTGGTGATGTTCACAATTTAGTATTAGTACTGCATTATCAACAGGAACTTTCTCTGGAGGAAGCGATGAAGCGTGCTGTTGAAATGCACAATCAAGAGGTACAAGCAATGATAAATTTAGAATCTTCTCTTCCATCTTTTGGAAAAGAAATAGATGTTGAACTGAACAAATATATATCAGGGTTGCATTCATGGATAAGTGGCAACCTTGATTGGTCTTTTCGCTCTGGTCGTTATCAGAATGTAGAAAAACTAGAGTTGCTCAAACTATAAGGCTAACCGCAAGTTTCTAATCATCCAATCCCACTCCATGCTAATAAAAGTTGTTCCAAAAGCAAGGGTGGGATACTAGCACGATTTGGCGAGGAAAAATCAGATGTCATTACCTAATCCTCTCAAAACTCCATCTTTTCTTCAAAAACTCCAGTGGATTGTTGATCCTGTGGGATATATGGAAAAAGCGGCTCAGCAATATCCCGACATTTTCACTGCTAGTGTTGTTGGTTTTGGGGATACTATAGTCTTCGTGAGCCATCCTCAGGCAATTCAGGAAATTTTAACCAACGATAGACAGAAATTTGCAGCAATCGGTGAGTTGAATAGAACTTTGCAACCATTATTAGGGGATTATTCAGTTCTCATGCTGGAGAGCGATCGCCACAAACAGCGACGACAGCTTTTGATGCCCCCTTTTCATGGAGAGCGAATGCGAGCCTATGGTCAGTTAATCTGTAATATTGCTGAAAAAGCCTTGGCTCAGTTACCACAGGGTAAACCTTTCTCTGCTTGGACTATCACGCGGGAGATTTCTCTGCAAGTCATTTTACAGGCTGTCTTTGGCTTGTATGAAGGGGAACGCTGTCAACAAATCAAGCATCTCATAGGGTTAATGATGGATGCCTTTGACTCACCACTTACCTCTAGCTTTCTGATTTTTCCCTTCTTGCAAAAAGATTTAGGAACTTGGACTCCCTGGGGAAAATTTCTGCGCCAACGGCAGCAAATTGATAAACTGCTGTACGCTGAAATTGCTGAACGACGGCAGCAACCCGATTCAAATAGCGTCGATATTCTCTCTTTGTTGATGTCAGTTCGGGACGAAGAGGGTAAAAAGTTGACAGATCAAGAGTTGCGTGATGAGTTGATGACTCTGATGATTGCCGGACATGAAACTACAGCAACAGCAATGGCTTGGGCTTTGTATTGGACTCACTACATGCCACAAGTGCGTGAAAAATTACTGGCAGAACTTGATCGTTTTAGTGATTCCCTTGATCCCATAAACATTTTCCGCCTGCCTTATGTCACAGCTGTCTGTAATGAAAGTTTGCGGATTCACCCGATAGCGTTTTTCACGCTTCCAAGGGTAGTGCAAGAACCCGTAGAACTACTAGGACATTACTTAGAGCCTGGTACAGTATTGTTTTGCAGCATTTATCTTACACATCATCGTGCAGATTTATATCCACAGCCAAAGCAGTTTCAGCCAGAGCGTTTTCTCGAACGCCAATTTTCGACCTATGAATTTTTTCCCTTTGGTGGTGGTGCTCGTGGCTGTATTGGACAAGCTTTGGCTATGTTTGAAATGAAGCTAGTATTGGCAACAATCCTGTCAGGCTATCAACTGGCACTGGCAGATCCTCAACCAGAGAAACTTCAGCGTCGAGGTGTTGGGCTTGCACCTGCCAGAGAGGTTCAGATGGTAATTACAGGACAGCGTGCAAGTCGAGAGTCTCAACTGTCTATGGTAGCTACACCTGCCCTATAATATATCCTTCACTGTTGCATTGGAATTTCAATCACAAACTCAGTTCCTTCTGCAAGTGTAGAATCACAAATTAACTGACCCTTGTGTTTGTCTACAACTATTTGATAGCTAATTGACAATCCCAACCCTGTACCACTTCCGATTGGCTTAGTGGTAAAAAATGGGTCAAAGATTTTCTGTTGTATCTCAGGATTTATACCAAGGCCATTATCAGCAATGCGAATTCTCACGCTATGCTTGTCTGCGATCTCAGTAGAAATGCGAATTATAGGGGCTGAGAATTGAGAATTGAGAATTTCCTCATTACCCATTATCCGTTCCTTATTACCCTCATCCAATGCATCGATCGCATTAGAAAGAATATTCATAAACACCTGATTTAACTGACCGGCGTAACAAGTTACTTCCGGCAGTTGCCCATATTCTTTGATGACTTCTATCTCGGAGCGATCGCTCTTTGCTTTCAGTCTGTGTTGCAAAATCATCAAGGTGTTATCGATGCCTTCATGAATATCTACAGGTTTCATTTCCGCTTCATCCAAGCGGGAAAAGTTGCGTAAGCCTAGAACAATATTACGGATGCGCGATGTTCCGATCTTCATTGAATCCAAAAGCTTTGGTAGGTCTTGTAGTAGGAAATTTAGGTCAATTTCCTCCGATTTTTCAGCAATTGTGGGAGAAGGATTGGGGTAATCCTGTTGATAAATAGCAATTAAATCCAGCAAGTCTTGGACATATTCCCTAGCATGAGCAATATTGCCATGAATAAAGTTGATGGGATTGTTGATTTCATGGGCAATTCCCGCTACCATTTGCCCCAAGCTAGACATTTTTTCACTTTGGATCAATTGGGTTTGGGTGCTTTGCAAATCAAGTATGGCTTGTTTCAAGCGCTGATTTTTTTCATTGAGTTCCTGTGTTCTCTGTTCAACTTTCTCTTCTAAGGTATGGCTGTATTCTTCCAAGTGTTCTTTTGCTTGTGCCAAATCCTTGTAGAGAATCGCATTCTCTAGGGAGATTGCTGCTTGGGTGGTAATGACTTTCAGAAGTTCTAGGCGATCGCGTGTAAATGCTCCTGTTGTTAGATTATTTTCTAGATAAAGAATACCGAGGAATTTGCCTTGATTGGTAATCGGAGTACATAATAGGCTCTTGGGTCGCTGACGGGTGATATAGCGATCGCTTGCTACCGACTCTTCCGTCTTGGCATCATCGATGACACAAATTTCTCGTGTGCGTTTGACGTAGTTAATTAAAGTAATAGGAAGGTCATCGCTGAATTCAAGGGAAGTGGATGGAAATTCTGTGTAGGTAGGTGCAGAAGTAAAACTGGAACTGATGCAGGCAACCGTTAAGTCCAAATTATCACCTGTGTTCAACACTAAAGCACATTTAGAGGCTCCTGCGTTTTCCATGACAACTTTCATTAAAGTAGAAAGCAACTGCTCCAGTTCAATTTCCCCAGAGAGTGCTTGAGAAGCTTTAATCACAGCTGCTAAATCCAAAGAGTCAGAAATGCTTGTGTGAGAGCCTATGACAGTATGATGGCTGCTTGTTGGAGTAGTTAGGGATGTGGTATGAGCAGTGGTGCTTTTATTGCTAGAATAAAGGCTTGGTTTTTCGTGCTGGAGAATGGGAGCAAGTAATTGGGGATAGCGTTTGGCCAAATCGTCAACTTTGGCTTTAGCTCCCCAGCGAACATAGCAATAATAAGCATAAGTGAGGTAAGTTTGGGCAATCTTCTGTTTGCCCCATTCTAGATAGAACCTAGCTGCAAGTTCGTTAGCGAGAGCTTCTTCATTGATGTACTCGTGTTCTTTGGCAAGGGCAATGGCGCGATCGTAACAGTCAATGGCTTCGAGATATTCACCCTGAACTCGATGCCGTTCTGCCTCTACTAAATAATATTTGTGTAAATAATTCATGGGAGCATGATGCGCCCATTTCTGCATTTTGTTCTGATTGACTTGTACTCTATTAAGAATGCACTGTTGGTCTGGTTGGGTTGCTTCAGCATACATTGCTAAGCGTGCTAGTGAATCATAAAAATGGAACAGAGCAGCAACTATTTGTCCTGTACCACCCGCTAAATATTTTTCTGCCAGTGTGGCATTTTCAACTGCTTGAGAGAAATCCTGAAATAGATAAGACAAATGTAGTTTGCTGCAATATAAATGAAACAATCCTCCTAAATCATTAACTTGCTGATGCACTCGCAACATTTTTTCCTCATCGTAAAAATCACCGATTAAACAACAAGGATTTTCAACGGTTGTTAGCAAGTTTGAGACAGTTTGCCAATATATTCCATGCCAGTTCAATACTGTTAATTGATTTAATTGACGAATAGCATTACTGTAATCGGCCATTTCTTGTTTTAGTTCTGCTAGTTCTCTCCCGATGAAATATGAACAGTAAGCATATCCATAAAGAGAATAAGCAGCATATTCTAAATCTCCCGTTTCTAATCCAACTGAGTAAGCTTCCAACAAAGGTTGCAATATTTCCCTAACATGCTCCTTCCAATGCACAATACCTGTATTACAGGTCAAAATTGTCTTTGTTTTTACTGCTGGAGTATTGAACTTAGCCAGAAGACTCAAAGCTAGTTTGCCAAATTGATAGCCACACTCAATGTCTCCTAATATGCCGCAAAGAATTACCCCATAGTTAGTGTATGCATAGGTAGACCAGAAAGAATTACCGTATTTGAAAGATAAACTAATTTGTTTAGATACACACAGTGGATAAAGAGTGGGAAAAGCTTGATAAATAAAGCCCAATGTACATGATAGGATACTCATCGCTGCGAGAGCATGAGGTTCTGTCATGTCCGGCAGATCAATTAAGTCTTCGATGCGCTTCCCTGCCAAATTTGATGTTATTTCTGCTATCGCTAATTGCATATCAGATTCGCTGGGATTTTCAGGAAACTCTACCTCCAGCAACATTAGAACTGCTAGCGCGGTATTTACAGCTTCTAATGCTTGGTTTTGCGCTCCATAAGCTTTAATTTTGACTTCATAAACTTTCACTTTCTCCAGCAGTGTTTTCGCTCGTGCCAAAACTACCTGGATAAACTGCTCAGTCTGTTCAAAATTGCCAGCCAAGAATGCTGCCTCTGCTGTTGTTTCATATAAAGATAGAGTTAGCTCGTATTTTTTCTCCCAGCTATCAGCTGCTAATAGTTCAATGCCAGTTATTAAATACTTAATTGCTACTGCATAAGCTGTTGATGCCAAGGCTTTACATCCGGCAATTAAGTTCATAGTAGCCAGTTGATCGCGTTCAGTTTGTACAGTGATTAATTCTACTGCTGTATTGAATTGATTAACCAGAGCAAAAATGTTTTCTTCGCGCTCTACATCTGGAATTTTATTCAACAACAATTGACCAATTTTTAGATGAATTGCTTTTTTTGTTTCTTCAGGTATTAAAGAATAAGCAGCTTGCTGTACTCGGTCATGTACAAATTTGTATTTGGGTAATTGGGTAGATTTTTCCCTCTCACCCACTGACAATATTTCATTACTATTATCTGCAAATAATTTATAGTCTTCACTTTGAGGTAAAATTAACCCTTCATGTAAAGCTACCCATAAATCGGATGCCGTGTCTATTGCATTTTTTTCAGATACGATAGAAAGAGTTTTTAAGTCAAATTGATTGCCGATACAAGCTGCCAATTTGAGAATTTCCTGGGTATGTCTGGGCAGCTTCTCTATTTGAAGTGACATAAATTCTACAACATCGTCTGTAAGAGACAATGACATTATTTCTGACAGGTTATACTGCCAACGCCCAAGGTCAAACTGGAATTTAATTAGTTCATCGGCATGCAAAGACTTGAGAAATTGATTGGTAAAGAAGGGATTACCTTTAGTTTTAGCAAATACCATTTGGGTCAGAGGAACAGCTATTGCTTCAGAGCAATGGAGAGCATCAGCAATCAAACGGTTTACATCACTCTGATTTAACGCTTTGAGAGTAATAGTATGAATAGTGTTTCCATTTTTTTCGATTTCATTTAGTGCTAAATAAAGTGGATGAGTTTTGGAGACTTCGTTATCCCGATACGCACCAATCAGCAGGAGACTTCCTTGAGTTCCGCCTATTTCCTCTGTCTCAGATTCCCCTAAATCTTCCTCAAGGAAAGATGTGGTGGGGTAGAACAAAGGAGACGGAGTAGAACTCAATAGTAATTGGATGAATTTCAAAGAAGCTGCATCGGCCCATTGCAAGTCATCTAAAAAGATTACTAAGGGATGCTCTTTACTGGTAAAGACTTGGATAAATCTCTGGAACAACAAATTGAAACGATTTTCGGCAGCATTGCCCGAGAGTTCAGTAACTGGGGGTTGCTTGCCAATAATTTGTTCTAGTTGAGGAATTACATTGATGATGACTTGAGCTTGATCGCCTAAGACCGTCAAAATTTTAGCTTTCCATATTTGAATTTGAGCATCAGACTCAGAGAGCAGTTGTCTAATTAAATCCCGAAAAGCTTCTATCCATGCTAAAAAAGGGATGTCACGTTGGAACTGGTCAAATTTTCCTTTGATGAAGTAGCTGCGCTGACGGACGATGGGTTTGTGGACTTCGTTGACAACAGCTGTTTTCCCCACACCAGGATCACCTATGACTAATACCATTTTGGCCCCCCTGTAACCCATACCATTTGCTAAAACGGGAGAAACCTCTGCAACACGCTGACTTACCTTGTTAAGGGGAGATTGAGGAGGATTGGCAACACTCTCAAAAGCAGCGAGAAGGGTTTCTACTTCCCGTTGACGACCATATAGTTTTTCGGGAATGAGAAAACGGTCTGGGATATCCCTAGTTGCTAACTCGAAGAATGTTATTTTTCCAGTCTCTTGCCACTGTCGTTTGCACAGTTCTAGGTCATGCTTTAAACCCAAGGCACTTTGATAGCGATCTTCAGCATTTTTTGCCATTAGTTTGCTGATAATGTCAGACAAAATTGGGGGAATGTCAGACTTAATACAGCTGGCTTTTGGTGCTTCCTTAGCAATGTGACAATAAACTAACTCCATTGAGTCAGTCGTGGTGAAGGGTAACTGTCCTGTGAGAAGTTCAAAGAAGGTAACACCGAGGGAATAAAAATCGGTACGGTAGTCAATACCTCGGTTCATTCGTCCAGTTTGCTCTGGGGAAATGTAAGCTAACGTACCTTCTAAAACATTGGGATTGGTGAGGCTTTGAATTTCTCTTGGCAGGAGAGAGGCAATACTGAAGTCGATAATTCTGACCTCTTTTGTAGTGGAATTGATCAGAATGTTGGCAGGTTTAATGTCTTTGTGAATGACACGCTGGCGATGCAGTTCGTCAAGGATGGAGGCAATTTGAATGCCTATGTTAAGAAAATTATTTACAGAAATGCCATGTAAATTCTCTAGATTTATCTCCATCCACTGCTGAAGGGAAATGCCGCCAAAGTCCTCCATAACTATGGCGTAACCGTTGCGGTAATTTTCTAAGCTATAGGTTTTGACGATGCCAGAAAGGTCAAGGTTTTTGGTGATATTATACTGATTGCGGAACTGGGCAACTTCATTAAAACTGGGATATTCATTCCGCATCAGTTTGATGATGACGGGTTTTTGGTCTTTTTCTCTGATGCCGCGATAAACAATAGTTCTGCTACCCGAGTAGATTTGCTCAGTAATGGAATAACCAGGAAAGGGAATAATTTTATCCAATGACACTAACATTATTGTTTGCCGAGTCTTATAGCTTGATATCTGTGATTTAGTATTCCCATTGAATAAGCGCCGCTATCATTGCTATCCGTCAAATTATGTGTATTTTGTGCAACATATACATGAACTCATATATCAGCTATGTGAAATTATGGAAATAGTAAACCTCTACAGAACATGGGAAAAGCTTAAATAAGTTTGAAGCATCTCAAAATCTTGAGATGCTTCAAAATAGGAAGTTTTGCACTTCCCGTCAAGTTTGATAAAAGTTTTAGTTAATGCTACTTGATTTTCTGTTTAATAAAGGTTACAACCTGGGCTAGCTGTTTCTTCAAGCCATCTATTTCCGCCTGCATTTTGGCAATTTTTTCATTCAGTGCCTGAATTTCATCACCAGAAGAAGCTATTCCGACATCAGCACTTGGTGTCACACCATTAGGTGTCGCTACCGGAACAGATTCTTGGCGCGGTTGTTTAGCTTTTGTCATTGCTGACTTAATTGCGCCAATTAGTTGCTTTTGGTCAAAAGGTTTACCAAGAAATTCAAAATTTTCAAAGGGTTCTGAGATTTTTTCCGTCACCTCTTCTTTACGACCAGACATGATCACTAGAGGTATCTTCTTTAGGTCGGGTTGAGATTGAATTTGCTGGAAAACTTCCCAACCGCTAATTTTTGGTAACAGGAAATCCAGCATGATCAGGCTAAATTTCTCCTGACGGATTAAATTCAGTCCTTCTACACCGTCTTTTGCTTCCATTACATCGAAGTTACCCGGAGGCAACATTTCTCGTACTTTTACCCGGACAACTGTAGTGTCATCGATAACTAGAACTTTGTTACTTACCACGACTGCTTGCTCTAACAGAAACTTTAGGTTTTAATGGCGGTTTTACCGCTTTTCGGCTTTTGAATTCTCCCACTATATCCAATATTTATCTTGTTTGGGGAATAGTATTTTCTAGGAGAACTTATTACTCATATAAGTGTTTTACCTAACTTCGGCTGATGTTGGTTGCAATTTGTGTCATGGTGATAAAAGTAGACTTCTTGCAGAAGTCGAGAAAAGGGGAAGGAGTAAAAAATTCCTTTTCCCTTTACCCTTTAACCTTTCCCTCAGCCGTAGGCTTTTCCTTTGCCCTTTACTTTTGCCCCCAGCTTAGATGTCCATGACCTCCTCCAAAGCAAACCAACTCAAGTCTGAAATTGCAGCTATGCCAGCGTGGTTGCGTCGCCCAATTGGCAAAGCTAGTGAACTCTCGACGGTACAACGTATTATCAAGCAGCGCCAAATTCACACTATCTGCGAAGAAGGACGTTGTCCTAACCGAGGGGAGTGCTATGCCCAAAAAACAGCGACTTTTTTACTGATGGGTCCAACTTGCACTCGGTCTTGTGCTTTTTGTCAGGTAGATAAAGGTCATGCACCAATGCCTTTAGACCCTGAAGAACCGCAAAAGGTGGCAGAGGCGGTACAACTTTTAGGACTCCGTTATGTAGTGCTGACTTCTGTAGCACGTGATGACCTAGCAGATCAGGGTGCTAGTTGGTTTGTTAAGACGATAGAGGCGATCCGTCAGTTGAACTCAGAAACTCAAATAGAAGTACTGACTCCTGATTTTTATGGGGAACGGCAACGCATAGCGGCGATCGCCAAGGCAAAGCCAGCTTGTTACAACCACAATATTGAGACAGTACGACGATTAACCGGGCCAGTACGTCGAGGAGCAAGGTACGATCGCTCACTTTTGGTTCTGCAAATCGTTAAAGAAATCGATCCTACTATTCCCACTAAGTCTGGTTTGATGTTAGGACTCGGAGAAACTGTTGAAGAAGTAATTGAAACAATGACGGATCTACGCAATGCAGGATGCGATCGCCTAACCATTGGCCAGTATATGCGTCCTTCTTTAGAACATTTACCAGTACAAAAATACTGGACTCCAGAAGAATTTGATCAGTTGGGTGCGATCGCGCGAAAAATGGGCTTTAGCCACGTCCGTTCCGGCCCTCTAGTTCGCAGTTCCTACCATGCTGGAGAGCAAGAGGAGGGGGCATAAAAATTATGAATTATGAATTATGAATTATGAATTATGAATTATGAAATTTTCAGCATTCATCATTCATAATTTTCACCAATTCTCAATGCCCAATGCCCAATTCCCAATTCCCCCCTCCCCCACTCTCCCACTCCTTCTTTAGGTAGGACTACCCAAAATCACGAAAATATTTTTAACGAATGTGGCGAATGGGGACATCTGTTTGGTATTTCTGAAGATGTCCTTAAGTTAGGAGTTCATCAAGATGGCTCAAGCAGATACTACAGCAGATAAACCCGTAGCTAAATCAACCACAGCTAAACCTCCCTATCCATTTCGGACGGGCTGGGCGCTGCTACTCTTAGCTGTCAATTTCCTTGTGGCTGCCTATTATTTCCACATCATTGAATAGTTAAGTGGTTAAACTTCTTGCATAAACTGGGAAAAGGGACAAGGTAAAAGGTTAAGGGTATTGTTTTTACGACTTTCCCTTTAACCTTTGACCTTTAACCTTTTCCCTCTTGATTCTAGTGTTGCTCAGATCGTGCCTCTAAATAAACCTTTGGGACGAATGAGCAGCACTAAAATCATGATTAGCAAAGCTACACCTTGTTTGTACTGAGAACCAAGCCAAGGCGTGCTGACTTCTTGGACAATACCGATGATAAAAGCTGCGGCGATCGCACCATAAGGATTGCCAATTCCACCCAAAATTACTGAAGCAAATAAGGGTAAAATTAGAAACCATCCCATGTTTGGACGCACCGCTTCACTTAGCCCCAGCATACTTCCACCAAGGGAAGTCAAACTGCCAGCAATCACCCAAGTCCACACTACAACATAGTCAACGTTGATACCAGATACTCTTGCCAAATCAATATCATCGGCGACGGCTCGCATCGCTTTGCCGATTTTTGTATTTTGGAGGAGGTAGTGCAGTACTAAAATTGCCAATACAGCTAAAACAAATACCAAAAGCTTGACTTGAGGAACCTTTATTCCTCCTATGTCCAAAGCTGGAGAGACAGGCACATTGTATTTTTGGTTGCCACCACCCCAGATGAAAATAATGCCATTGCGAAGGAATAGTGCTAGACCAATGGAGATAATAATAAAGGTTGTAGAAGTAGCGCGGATAGAACGCATTCTTGACCACAGCAATTTTTCCGACAACAGCATTGCCCCTACTGTTCCTAATGCTGCCAGTACCATCGACAGCCAAATATTAACCCCAAAGGTATTTACGAACAGCGTCAGATAAGCTCCTAAAGTGAGAAAGTCACCGTGGGCAAAATTAGACAACCGTAAAATCCCATAAGTTAGGGTAAGTCCAACCGCGCCTAAGGCAATAATACTTCCCACTGCAATGCCGTTGATAGTTAATTGAGGAAGTTGTGCAATCCAAGCGGCAAAAAATTGAGCCAATTGTGCATCCATAGTCTTAATTTAGTCGTAAGCAACTTACAGCATAAAGCTTTCAGAGTTTCTACAATAATTCTGGGTAATGCAGTCAAACTCGACACTTCCAGTTTTAGTTTATAAATATAGAAAGAGGAGTGCGTTAATATACATAGAATCTTATTCGCACTTCTGTACGAATCTAAACTTTTGAAGCGGTCTAGTTGACCATGCAACAATACTCAAGCTTACCAGAGCAGAACTCACAATTAGATGCTACACAAACTGTTTTGACAACAATTCAGCAACTTAAGGCTGAGTTGTGGCTGGAACGCAGCTTGAGTCGGTTGCAAAATCGCCTCAATGATTGCCTGGTTTGTTTGACTAGTAATCAACAAACAGTGACAAGTGAAGCAGACATTTTTAAAATAGTGGTCAACGAACTCAACAGTGCTTTAAATAATAGTAGGGTGGCGATCGCCCTTGTAGAACCACAGCAAACAGTTAGCAAAGTTTGTTTTATTTCTAGTTCACCATCTCGACGTTCACCATCACCACTGCTAAAAGCAATAGTGAAGAAAGGGAAAAAACTTCGTTTGAGATTACAAGAAGAAATAGACATCGAAGATTTACAGTTTCTTGAGAAACAAGATCCCCCGAATGCTTGGCAGTTAACCGATCGTGCAGGCGGTATTATCGGCTGGTTAATTATTGCTAGAACACCCATTGAGTCTAGTTGTGAATTATTTAAAGATGTATGCACTCAAATCACATCACAATTGTTAGCACGCGCTGCCCAACAATGTTCTGCAACCATAACACAATTGCGGAGAATACAATCTTTACAGCAGCATTGTCAAAATTTAGAAAACTTTAATCAAGAACTAGAACGCACTAATCAACTCAAAAACCAGTTTTTGGCAAACACTAGTCACGAAATCCGTACACCACTCAGTTCAATTATCGGTTTTACCCACTTGCTTTTAGCTCAAGGCTACGAGCCATCTAGAGAACGTCACCAAGAGTATTTAAACATTATTCAATCTAGTGGTAAGCATTTGTTGGCTTTGATTAATGATATTTTGGATCTCTCCAAAATCGAAGCCAATCAACTAGAGATGCAATGGGAAAAAGTAGATTTGCAAACTCTGTGTCGCAATGTTTTGATATTGGTAAAAGAGAAAGCAGCTAATAAGGGTTTGAAACTGGTACTTGAAATAGACTCTAATGTCACTACCTTAATTGCCGATTCCTTGCGACTCAAGCAAATGTTATTGAATTTGCTGTTTAACGCCCTCAAATTTACAAATACTGGAATCATTGGCTTACAAGTTAAATCCAATGATTCCTGGATACATTTTACAGTTTGGGATACTGGTACTGGTATCTCCAAAGAACACCAGACAGAACTTTTTCAACCTTATTTCCAAATTGCTAACGCCGTAGTTAGTCGAGATGAAGGCACAGGTTTGGGGTTAGCGGTGACTCGAAAACTTGCAGAACTTCATGGTGGTCGGGTAGAAGTGGAATCAGAACTAAATTCTGGTTCGCGTTTTACAATCATACTTCCGCTGAGACAAGCAGAAGAGGGCGAGGTGGGGAGAACCGGAGAGGGGGAGGTGGGGAGATGGGGAGATAGAGAAGTGGCTAACTCCCAATCACCAATTACCCATTACCAATTACCCATTACCAATTACCCATCACCAAATATTTTGTTAGTGGAAGACGATTTACCTAATGCTCAGTTGATGCAAACTTATCTTGAGAAGTTGGGATATCAAGTTAATTTGGTCAAAAATGCTGCCGAAATGTGGAAATTATTAAACAAGCAAAAGCCAGCAGTGATTTTATTGGATGTTCAACTACCAGATGAGAACGGTTTGGCACTCGTAAAGAAATTACGAGAACATAAATATTATCGGACTATTCCAATTATTGTCCAAACAGCAATGGCAATGAAAGGCGATCGCGAAACTTGTCTAGCAGCAGGAGTGAATGACTATATTGCTAAACCGATAGATTTGCCACTGTTAGGAACTTTGGTATCAAAATACTGCAAAGCATCTATTTAGGGAATGGGGAGATGGGGTGATGGGGAGAGTGGGGGAGTGGGGGAGTGAGAGAATAACCACCAACCAACAACCAACAACCAACAACCAATAACTAAAATGTAATTTGTAGGGTGCTGTACGTTTTTGGCTAGATGTAGAAATGATGCTGACAGAGAAACTTGAGCAACTAAAAGCCATATTTGCAGAAATGGAGCAGGCATTGATTGCTTACTCCGGTGGTGTTGATAGTACTTTAGTTGCTAAAATTGCCTATGATGTTTTGGGCGATCGCGCTTTAGCGGTGACAGCTGTTTCACCGAGTCTGTTACCAGAAGAATTAGAAGATGCCTCCCTGCAAGCAGCAACGATTGGGATTCCCCATAAAATCATCGAAACACATGAGATGGAAAATCCCAATTACACCTCCAACCCTGTCAACCGCTGTTATTTCTGTAAAAGTGAATTGCACGATACCCTCAAACCCTTAGCTGTAGAGATGGGTTATCCCTACGTAGTAGACGGAGTCAATGCTGATGATTTGCACGATTATCGCCCAGGAATTCAGGCGGCAAAAGAAAGAGGTGCGCGATCGCCATTAGCAGAAGTTGGTATCACTAAAGCAGAAGTCCGTCAACTGTCTCAACAACTCGGTTTATCTTGGTGGAATAAACCCGCCCAACCTTGTCTCAGTTCCCGTTTTCCCTACGGTGAAGAAATTACAGTTGCCAAGTTGCAGCGCGTAGGTAGAGCAGAAATTTACCTACGTAAATTGGGTTGGCAGAATTTGCGCGTACGTTCGGAAGGTGACACAGCCCGAATTGAATTGCCACCAGAACAAATTCAAAATTTTGTATTGAATACTGACATAAACTCAGTAGTTTCCACATTTCAAGAATTTGGTTTTATCTACGTAACCCTCGATTTAGAAGGATATCGTAGCGGCAAATTGAATCGGGTATTAAATCAAAAAACCTTAATTACCAATTAATTTATACAATAATTGCCGAGCAAAATTGCCCAACCATTTTAAAAGAGATGTTCCCCTGCGAAATTTTTGCACCAAAACTCTGCGCCCCTCTGCGTTTCAAACCATTACTCTTTTACGCAAAGCAGTCCTAAATCTTTTAGAACACAACCCACTAACTTTGTGTCAGAATTGGACATATGTTGTGCTCGGCATAACGACCTAACAATAAAAGCAATGATGGGAACGAGTAATCTCTAAGTCGGTGCAAGAGCGAGTCAGGGACGGTGTGAGCCTGATCATACGGTAGAGACGAAAATCCTCCCTGAGCTGCTCTCCGAAAAAAGCATTTCCAGGCGGACACACCAAATGCTTTGAGTAGACAGAGCCGCGCTCCGCGCGTTATAGCGGGTCGCTCTTCCCGGTTGGGAGTAGCGATAGAGTCTAGAGTCGTAAGGCTCTAGTGAAATTGGGTGGTACCGCGCTCACCTCAGCGTCCCAATGCAGAGGAATTATGAACCAGGATATGAATGCTGAACGTCCGGTTCGGATAGTCGCTCGTGAGTGCGGTCAACTATGTTTAGAGAAGTTCAACAAGCGGTTCGCTTTCCAGACTTAGAGCGAGAAATCATCGACTTTTGGAAAAAGCGCCATATTTTCCATAAGTCAGTAGACAAACAGGCTCCCAAAGGAAATTTTGTCTTCTATGAAGGCCCGCCAACTGCCAATGGCAAGCCGGGTGTGCATCATGTCATCTCCCGTGCTTACAAGGATCTGTTTCCCCGCTATAAAACCATGCAAGGGTACCGAGTCCAACGCAAAGGCGGATGGGATACGCATGGATTGCCCGTCGAGCTTGGTGTTGAAAAGAAGTTAGGCTTTACCAAAAAGTCTGACATTGAAGCTTTTGGTATCGCTAAATTCAATGAACTCTGCAAGCGATCGGTCTTTGAATACATCCAGGATTGGAATGCTCTAACTGAACGCATTGGCTACTGGCTCGACTTAGAAAATGCTTACATCACCTACTCCAACAGCTACATTGAATCCTGTTGGTGGTTGATGAAATCGCTGTGGGAACGCGGTCTTCTGTTTGAAGATTATCGCACCACCTGGCACTGTCCCCGCAACAATACCAGTCTCTCAGACCATGAAGTGGCGCAAGGGTATCGCGAGAATGTGGAAGATCCCTCCGTATACCCCAAATTCCCAGCCCACCTTACCCAACTGATAGAGCGCGACATTCTTGAATCTAGAGAACGTCCCGTATATATCTTGGCTTGGACTACGACACCGTGGACGCTCGCCGCGAATGTCGCCCTAGCGGTGAGAAGCGATGCAACCTATGGTCTATTTGAGGCTTCGGCTAGCGATCGCGAGCGGGATCGAAAAGACCTCTACATCCTAGCTTGCGATCGCGCTAACGATGTGTTCGGTGAAGGCAATTACCGGACACTGAAGACCTTTACTGGTGAAGCGTTGGTTGACCTAGGCTACGATCCCATCTTGCAAGGTCGCGTTCCAGAGGGGGAAGACCTTTCTAGGGGCTTCCGTGTGGTTATCGACGAGCAAGTCACCATTAGCGACGGGACAGGGGTTTTGCATATTGCGACCGCATATGGAGACCTTGAGCTAGGACGCAAGCACAACCTGCCAATGCTTTTCTCTGTTGATTTGTTGGGTAAGGTATATCCCGAAGTGAAGCCAGTCGATGCGCCTGAAAGTTCTTATACCGGAGTATTCTTTAAGGATGCCGATGAGCAAATTGCTCGGGATTTGCAAGAGTTGGGTTTGCTCTACCGAAAAACAACTATCCGACATACCTATCCCTTCAACTACCGCGATGGAACGCCGCTGATTAACTACGCCAAAAAAAGCTGGTACATCCGCACGACAGCAGTCAAAGACAAGCTGATTGAAAACAATAACAAAATCGCTTGGCATCCAGAATACATCCGGGATGGTCGATTCGGTAATTGGCTGTTGAACAACATTGATTGGGCACTCTCACGCGAACGGTATTGGGGCGCACCGTTACCCATCTGGGTTAGTGAAGATGAAAGCGAGTCTCTCTGTATTGGCAGTCTCAGAGAGTTAGAAGCGCTGGCGGGACGCGATCTGTCTGAGTTAGATTTGCATCGTCCTTACATCGACGAAATTACCTTTGAGAAGAACGGCAAGTGCTTCAAACGTGTTCCCTATACCATAGATGTCTGGTTTGAGTCAGGCGCAATGCCCTACGCACAGTGGCACTATCCCTTTGAGAATCAAAACATGCTGGCTGAAAGTTTCCCAGCAGACTATATTTGCGAGGCAATTGACCAGACGCGCGGTTGGTTTTACAGTCTGCACGCTTTGGCAACCCTACTCACAGATACTGGCAGTCTAGATCGAGAATCGGGTGCTTTGTCTCAGATCAAACAGGATTCTCCAGCCTTCAAAAACGCGATCGTACTCGAACACATTGTTGATGAAAAGGGCGAGAAGATGTCCAAGTCAAAGGGCAATGTAGTTGATCCTTGGACTGTATTAAATGCTCAAGGAGCAGACGCCCTACGCTGGTATCTCTATAGTTCTAGCCCTCCCGACAGTACCAAGCGCTTTTCGCAAGCATTGGTTGAAGACACCTTGCGCGACTTCTTGATGACACTTTGGAACACCTACAGTTTCCTAGTCCTCTACGCAAATCTTGACAAACCCGATTTGACTCGGGAAATTGCGGTGACAGAACGTCCTGCCATAGATCGCTGGTTAGTATCCAAAACCAATGCACTTGTGCGGGATGTCACAGACAAACTCGATGCCTACGATCCCACAACTGCTAGTCGAACGATCCGCGATTTTGTGGTGAACGACCTCTCAAACTGGTATGTGCGCCGCAATCGCCGCCGATTTTGGAAATCTACTAGCGATCGCGACAAACTCTCAGCATACAAGACCCTTTATGACTCCTTAGTGACAGTCGCTAAGCTAATGGCTCCAATGGCAACCTTTATCAGCGAACACATCTATCAAAACTTAGTGCTGAGTATCTTTCCGAACGAGCCAGAGTCAGTGCATTTAGCAAGCTGGCCTCAATGGGATGCTGCCTTGATTGACGAATCAGCAATGCGTGACATGAGTACGCTGATGCGAATTGTCGAGTTGGGACGTGCTACCCGCGCGATGGCTGGAGTGAAAACACGTCAACCCCTTCCGGAAATGTTAGTGCGGGTTCAGAGTGAGGCAGAACTTTTAGGATTGAAGTGCTTAGAAGACCAACTTAAAGAGGAACTCAACGTTAGATCGGTAACTTACCTAGATGTGACAGCAGATTTTGTAGATTACACCGTCAAACCCAATTTACCACTTCTGGGTAAGCGCCTTGGTAAAAAGTTACCCAAGTTGAGGAAAGCACTTGCAACCCTTGACACTCGTGAAATTGTCGATAACATCCGTGACGGGAAAGAAACTGCGATCGAACTGGATGGAGAACTCTATCACTTTGAACCGGAAGCATTTCTCATTGAAGCTCAAAGTCCAAAGAACTATGTAGCACTCGAAGAATACGGCTATTTAGTGGCGCTAAACACTCAACTCACAAAAGAATTGATTCAAGAAGGACTCGTTCGAGACGCCATCCGCCTACTACAAAATGCGCGGAAGCAGGCAGGTTTGGAAGTTTCCGAACGGATTGAATTGGGAGTGAAGACATCAGGAGATCTGTTAGAGTCCCTGAATGTACATCTCGAATTAGTGAAGAACGAAGTACTCGCTGTTGAGATTTACTTTGAAGAACTTGAGAACGCTTACTATCATCAGCAAATAGATGTCAATGGTACACCATTAATCATCAGCCTCAAGACTATAGAAATTATCTGACTCTTTGTGTCTTGGAGTCTTGGTGGTTCAAGATTTTTTTAACCACCAAGGCACAAAGACACCAAGTATTTTTTGGAAAGTGACTCTGTGAAGATTGGTTAGGTATCTTGTAAAACAGGTGCGATCGCTATAGGCGATTGTTAACAATACCTCATAAATTGAGAAAAGAACTGTTTGCAGAGGAAGTTCTCCATGAAGCGACGCTGGAAGTCACTATTCCTTGCCTTTAGTTGGGTAATGTTGGCATTAGGGACATCTATTGCGATTATCCTAACGCAGCCGATCGCACCCACTACTGCACAGGAACCCGCAGTTGCGATCGAAACTGATAAAAAACCCTCTTCACAACCAACTGAAACTACCAAGCCAGAGTCAGCAGCAGAACCCCCACCAACCCCTGAAGAAATCGCCCGTCAGCAAAAATTAATGGAAGCTGACAAGCTTTACTTGGCAGGAGATTACGCAGCTGCACAGAAAATATATCGCGAAGTCAAAAAACCATTTGCAAAAGTATCTGAGTTACCACAAATCAAACCTGCGATCGCAGATCCAGCCCAACTATCCCCAGGTGGTAAAGTATACTGGCGAGAGGCACAAGCAGGTATCATTAGTAAGCTCCAAACTAGAACTTTAGTTCCATTAGATCTGTTGGTTGAACAGTATCCAGAATTTATTCCTGGTCATATTAAATATGCTGAGATTCTGCAAAAATACGGTGATAATAAAAAAGCATTGAATGTTTTAGAGCGTGCTGCTACGCTTTATCCCAATCAGGCAGATTTAATCAAAGCAAAAGTTACAGCATTAGCAGACACTAAAAAATGGATGGAAGCATCCCTCGCCGCGCGGCAATTTGCGATTCTCAATCCTAACGATCCGCAAGCGACTGAGTTTAATAAACTGGCAGAAGAAAATCTCAAACGTTATAAATCTCATATCCGATCGGAAGTCAGAGGCAATACGATCGCTAATATTATCACTGGTGCTTTAGGATACGCGCTTACTGGTAGTCTTGTTGGCCCTTTTTCTGCCCTAGATTCCACCTTGATGCTGCTACAGGGTGAAAAAGCTGTGGGTGAGTCGGTAGCAAAACAGGCCAAAAAGCAACTGAAATTAGTTGAAGATCCGCAGGTTGTCGCATATGTCAATGAAATTGGACAGAAATTGGCGAAAGTCGGCGGAAGGGGTGAGTTTAAATACGAGTTTTTTGTGATTCCGGAAGAAAGCCTCAATGCCTTTGCGCTACCAGGGGGCAAAATCTTTGTCCATGCAGGGGCGATCGCTAAAACTAACTCCGAAGCAGAATTAGCTGGATTACTTGCTCATGAATTATCCCACGTATTGCTCTCCCACGGCTTTCAACTAGTTACGCAAGGGAACCTCATTGGTAATCTCACTCAGTATCTTCCCTTAGGTGGTACCCTCGGTCAATTATTTACATTTAGCTACAGCCGCGACATGGAACGTCAAGCAGATAATCTTGGTACACGCCTGATCGTGGCTAATGGTTACGCTGCCGATGGTTTGTATAACTTGATGATGACACTGGAAAAACAACAGAAATACTCTCCTCCCGCTTGGTTATCGTCTCACCCAGGTAGCGATGAACGAGTGGAATATCTGGAAGAATTAATTACGCGCAGCAATTACAATCGCTACGCCTATGAGGGAGTAACACGACACGCAGAAATACAAGCCAAGGCAAAACAGATTCTCAAAGAGGAAAAAGAACGGAAAGAAAAAAATACACGCGATCGCTGAATCAAAAATAATAAATCTTTCGTCACTAAAATTAGCAACTCCCAGACGCGCCATGGCGCGTCTCTACATCTCCCTCCCATGTGAGGATGATTTATGTCATCACGAACCCTAAAATTTCTTTTATTGAGCAGTCTCGGTTTATCCTTATTTGTGGGTAATTCCGCAGTTTTGGCACAAAATAGATCTGGTGATGTTGTCGTACCAACAGTACCAGATAACGGCACATCAAGCACAACCAGAAGCACAACCAGAACATCAACAACCACAAACGGTAGAACAACAAGCACAAACAATTCCTCAACAACAGTTACCAGTGCAACGCGGTTTGTTTGTGAGAATTACGACGGACAGTACACCGTGATGTACCAACCAGAAAGTCAACCAGGGCGGTACTTTCCTTGGGCAACTCCTAAGAGATTGGGTGGTGGTTGGGATGAATACAAACGCTGTGCAACAATTGCCCAGCGCTTGGAAACTTATCGTCCAGACGGCTTAATCGAACTCCGCACAGCCACAGAGAATGGATACAACACTCTCTGCGTGACTAGCGAGGCGAACCCGTCCTGTCGAATTGTACTGACAGTACCTCCTGGATACGACCCTTATAATGTACGCAATAGCGTTTTTCAAAATCTCATCGCCGCTGATAGTGGAGAGCAAACCATAGGCGTCAACACTTATACCAGTAGTAATAATGGTAGCGGAATCGAGCAGATATACAACATGGGTAGAACAATTTTGGGTGGTAGCAATAGCAATAATCGTACCACCAGCACATCTAAGAACCCAATCAACCTCAAACCTTTCCTAGATGCTAAAGATGGTGGCACTGGCAGCGAATTGAAGAAAGGCGTGGCAATTAGTCCTAAGTCTCAACCCCAGTCTAAGCCTGAATCTGCTACTCGTTTAAATCCCAATAAATTTCGCTAATAGTAGAGGCAGGTTTGAAAACCTGCCCCACTATGAGGGGTCTGACCCCCTAGCGTATTACTCAGCACTTTGCTTAAAATGATGCATCCGAATAACCGATAACACTAGCGCCAGGTTTTGCACCGTATTCACTGGCGCTTTTATTTTATCTACTCATTAAGCAAAAGTATAAACTAGAACCGTCAAAAATAATGAATTATCAATGATGAATTATGAAAAATTCATAATTCATCATTGATAATTCATAAATTTTCTCCTTTCATCTGTTTTGGGTAGTAAAGACAAACCACACAATCAAAACTGTGAAACCTAAGTAGCTCAACGTAGTTAGCCATTCCTGCCAGTTAGAAAAAATGTCGTTCATAAAGCCTTGCACTAGTGTGGGTTTAGCTTATTTTTGTGGCACTTCTTTGCCAAAGAGCGTGCGGTAGATTAATTGATAAATATCAGTATTATCCACAGTATTAGGTAGCAAAACTGCATTTAAGCCATGTGCTTTAGAAACAATAGACCCAGTAAAATCACCTAAACCAGCCCAGGCGATCGCAAAAGGAAAGCGTTTACCTTGTCGATCTGGCGCGGAAACAAAGGGCAAAGTTGCAGTTCCTTCCTTACCATCCCAAGGTGCGCCATTCTCACCTTTTTCCGGCAAAGGTTTATCTAACGGAAAATCTGCCTCTGTCACTCCCACTACTTCCAACCCTCCCGCATCGCTATCTGCGGCTGTCACCATTAGAATATTTGGGTTTTTCTCAATAAATTTCATCGCCACACCCACAGCATCGTCTGCGTGTTTAACTGCTTCAATACAACCAGCAGCATGATTAAAATTGCAGAAGTTATCGCTACCTTCTTCTTCCAAAACGATAAAGAAACCATTTGAATTCTGCGAGACAATTTTTAACGTTGCTTCTAGCATCTCGGCAACTGTTGGTGCAGTGGGAACGTACAAGGGCAAATTCTGCTTTTTCAATTCCTCTTCCGGTGCGTCGTTATAAGTGTCATCAGCAGCAAAAATGCCCAGCACTTTCTTAGTATTTGCTGGCAACTTCAGGAGTTCATCACGAGTATAAACTACGGTGTAACCTTTACTTTTAGCTTCTTCTATCAGATTTATACCATCTTGGCGTTGACTTTGTTCGGCGGTGGCGTGTCTTCCTGCTGTCCCTTTCGGAAGATACCACATCTCTCCACCCCCCATAATTACATCCACCCCAGACAGAACAATTTGCTTGGTGATTTCTGCAAATTGGCGGCGATTTCCTGCTTTGGCTACAAATGCCCCCGTTCCCGGTTCATGAATCATGCCAGAATTGATGATAGCCGTTCCTTTACGAGCCGCGATCGCTTCTTCCATAATCGTCTTTGATTGACCAGAAAATGCCACCACTGGTTGAAAAGATTCATCCAAACCAAAGGAATCTGCATTCACCTTCACTCCCGTAGCATGAGTCACCGCACCAGCGTTAGAAGTGGCGGTGAGTTGGTTTTTCATATGTCCCAAGTAAACAGCAAGGTTCGACATCTTATCCCAGTTGAGTCTACCATCGGGGCCAAGGTAGAGCATCCGCGCCGCACCCCAGTGGGATGCACTTGTACCATCGGGATGAATAAATATGACATTACCTTGGCGTGAGTTGGTGTTACCCGGGTTTTGTGAGGTACAGGCTAGTATAGCTACTAGGACAGTAACCGCGATAACAATAACTTTAGTATTAAATTTCTTGAGCATTTTTGGATTTAACACAAAGATAATGGTCAATTTTCCATGTCTACAATTAAAGAAAAGTTAAGAAAAAACGCTTGGGCTGGTGCGATCGCCCAACCCGCCCAAGAATTTCCTGCTACTCCCCTACCTGTTATCTCTGGGCAAATACCCCCCGGTTTACGCGGCACACTTTACCGCAATGGCCCCGCACGCTTAGAACGCGGTGGTATGCATATGGGACACTGGTTTGATGGAGATGGTGCGATTCTGGCAGTTCATTTTACTGATACAGGGGCTACAGGCGTTTATCGCTTCGTGCAAACCGCTGGTTACAAAGAAGAAGCAGCAGCCAATCAACTGCTGTACGGTAACTATGGCATGACTGCACCGGGGGCAATTTGGAATAAATGGTTTAAACCAGTCAAGAATGTTGCTAACACCAGCGTACTAGCACTCCCAGATAAACTCTTAGCACTGTGGGAAGGCGGTAAACCCTATGCCCTCGATTTGCAAAATCTGGAAACTTGGGGCGAAGATGATTTAGGAGGATTAACTGACGGCTTAGCTTATTCCGCGCACTACAAACGCGATCCGCAGACAGGAGAGATTTTTAACTTTGGCATTGCTCTCGGTTTCAGTCCCACCTTGTATATTTACAAAAGCGATACCACTGGCAAAATAGTACAAAAAGCAGCACATAAACTTGATGGCTTACCACTAGTGCATGATTTTGTCTTGGCAGGACAATATCTAGTATTTTGCATTCCTCCAGTGCGGCTGAATTTGCTTCCGGCTTTGACTGGGTTTAGTTCTTTCAGCGATGCTATGGCATGGCAACCCAGCAAGGGAACGCAAATTTTAGTCATTGACCGCCAAACCTTGAATTTGGTCAGCCGTGGGGAAACAGAACCTTGGTTTCAGTGGCATTTTGGCAACGGTTACGTCGATGCTAGCGGTACGGTAATTGTAGATATTGCCCGCTATGAAGACTTTCAAACAAACCAGTACCTCAAGGAAGTAGGGTTTGGTGAAACTCACACTGCTGCTAAGAGTACGCTATCACGAATACATATAAATCCTCAAACTGGTGAAGTCACAAACATTCAGCAAATACTAGACCGCCATTGTGAGTTTCCCAGCGTACCACCTCAAAACGTGGGACAAGCTTTTAGATACACTTATATGTCGAGTTTCCGGCAAGGGACAGATATTAGTCGAGAATTATTAAATGCGATCGCCTGCTACGACTACCAAACCGAAACTCTCACCGAAGCAGACTTGGGCGAAAACCGCTATGCTTCTGAACCAATTTATGCCCCAGATGCTGAAAACCCAGAAAAAGCTTGGGTGATAACAGTTGTGTACGATGGTAATTCCCATCGCAGTGAAGTTTGGGTATTTGACGCGCTTAGGTTAAACGAAGAACCTGTGTGTAAACTCGAATTACCTAGCGTGATTCCTCCTAGTTTCCACGGCACTTGGAAACCTGCTTGACACTCGTTCTCGAATTTTAGTCAGTAGAGTGCGATCTGAGTTGAGTTATTTTTACCTTTGTGTCTTTGTGTCTTGGTGGTGAAAAAATCTTTTTTAAACCACAAAGACACTAAGACACCAAGAAGAACAATACTTTGCCCATCAAACTGGATGAAAGTAGAAGGCAGCCCCTAGGATAGCGTAGGTTGCTAGCAGCAGCATTCCTTCCAGCCAGTTAGAACGACCATCCAAACTAATCAGGTTGGCAATGACCACGGCGATGATGACTGCTATCACCTCAAACATGTTAAAGTTCAAATCCATTGGTTGTCCAATCACCTGCCCTACTAGCACTAGGATGGGTGCAACCAGCAAGGCAACCAGTAGACTTGACCCCATTGCCACAGAGACAGACAAATCCATATTGTTTTTGATCGCCACTCGGACGGCGGTGACGTATTCGGCTGCACCACCAACCAGTGGTAACAAAATTACCCCGGTAAACAGAGGTGTGAGTCCTAATCCCTTGGTTGCTTCTTCGACCGCACCAACAAAAATCTCGGACACAAACGCTATACCAATCGTTGCTACAAGCAAGATGCCAATCCAAAACCATAAGTTTGGTTTTCCGTGTTCACCTTGTTCTCCTGCTTCGTCCTGAGAAACATTACCTTCTAGTTCGACAACACTGACATCGTAGAGATAACTGTGAGTCTTCAATGAAAACAGCAGCGTAAAAGCGTAGACTGCGATCAGAACGATCGCCACAAAAATCGACAGCTTGTTAATCGCGCTTTGCTCGACTACATTAGATGTGGTGATCACCGTGGCAGGTAGCACAATCGCAATTACTGCCAGTGTCATCGTCGAACCATTTACTCGGGCAACCATCGGCTGAAAATCCTGCTCTTTGTAACGCAATCCTCCCAGCAGCATGGATAGCCCCATCACTAGTAGCAGATTAGCGATAATTGACCCGGTGATGCTGGCTTTGACGATGTCCACTAAGCCTTCTTTCAAAGCTACTAGGGCAATGATCAACTCGGTGGCATTACCGAAGACTGCGTTTAACAAACCTCCAATGGCGGGCCCCAAAACCACGGCAATTTCCTCAGTCGCCGTGCTTAGCCAGATTGCTAGGGGAACGATCGCGATCGCCGAAAGTACAAATACTGTCAATGCTCCCCACTCCAGTTTCTCTGCTGCAATGGCGATCGGGATGAAGACTAGCAAACCTATTGAAATCAGGTTTTTAGGTTGTATTTTAGCTATGGTTGCCATAGGTGTATAGGCCTAATGTTGTCTGTCTGGCAGATATTACAGTACAGACGACACTTTACAATATCTCTGGGACAAACAGCACTATCCGCAGTAGGCTCTATACCATTAGCAACCCATAATTAATAGTTGTGCAAAAGGTTGGGTTTAGATTCCTCAACCCAACCTTCTATGACTATTATTTATCTACGTCTATTTTTTGATAATTTCTAAAGAACCGCTGTTTGACGAGCCTAATTGAGCATAGCTTAAGGGCAGATTTGCAATCAGGTTTGTGCCATCCAAAGTGACGCTACCCGAAACCTGTGCATCACGCCAAGCACCGACACCACGATATTTGTATATGTAGCCTGGCCCTTGGTTGTGGCTGTGGTAATTACCGCGATAAGTGTCACCCGTACCCGTCCATGTCAATGCCACATTCACGGTTTTGTTAGTTCCTGATAAGTAATCGTAAACTGTAAATGTGTCATTCAAACTCGCTGAACTCAACGAGTTGTTGATGGTGAAATTTGGGTTTGTAATAGAGCCATAACCATACGACCCCTCTCCAGTGCAGTAGTTATAGTTTGAATAAGAAACGAAAGCCTCTTTCTGCGAAGTTGGAGCGCCAGGTTGGCTCTTAGTGATGTTGCTATAAGCAGAAACATAAACAGAGGTTTCATTGCAACCGTCATATTGGGAAAAGTTAGCAGAAGCACTTTCTCCCTTGACTTGGTATTTAGTGGTGGTGGCGGCTAGTGCGGGAACACTCAGGCTGAGTACAGCAAAAGCGGCTCCAATCATTGCTGTTTTCATGGTTTTTTCCTTGGGTGTTATTTCAACCATTTGTTTTAATTGAGCAGAGTATAAACTCTACACTAAGCTGTTAATATAAAGCTAGTAAGTTATGTTACAAAAACACCAGTAAGATCAACCGAAATATGCGGTTGAGAAAAAACCAACTTCAGCGCTTATCCCGCAGACACTCGCAGTCAAGCTTTTCTCTAGATAGTCTACAAAGTAATACGGTTTAGTTAAGGGTGATTGGTGCAATAGTTTAGTCTGTATAAACGCACGGAATTAGCGATCGCCCCGACCCAATTCAGTAGCTCGACTTCAAAAAATGTAAAAATTAGGGTGTGTTAGCGCCAGCGTAACGCACCCTTGTATATTATTTGTAGTGGTTTATAAAGACGTACTTTCCGTGACAAACTATATAGAAATACTTAATTATTTATTTATATAAATATTTGTATAATTATTTTAATTAGTTTATGTAAATTAGCTGAATTTATTTTTAAAAGTTTATAAGCACGATGTTACCATCTGACCTACTGCATCATCGCCAAAATGGAGAGGAAATCATCCCCAAAAGACTGAAGCTTGATGAAAAGCATTTGGGATTAGCACATGAATTAATTAGTTCTTTTCAAGAGACAGTAGGAAAGACTCAAGGAGCGCTGGAACGTCAGTTATTAGAATTGGAAGGTGACACTCCCGATTATAAAATCAAGCGAGGTTTAGCCTATCTTCTCAAAAGTAGTTTTTGCACATTTGAGGTGGTTAGTCCACTCGAACCCCAAATGTTAAGAGAAAGGGTGTTTGCTTTGGCGGCAAAATCTGTTCCTAGTCCAGAATTAACACAAGTTACATTGAGCAAAATTGCTGATGAATTAACTCAAGAACTAGAGCATGAAGTTTTACCAGAGCAAGTTCGTGATGGATTATATGCTGATTTATCAGAAAATAAAATATTGATTGCTTTTGATGCACCAAAACCGGAAGAATTATTACATCGATACAATTTATCTCAAGTTCAGGGAGTTTTTTATAAAGCCAGTCAACTAGTTTTGAATGCTCATCGCAATGTACCGGGAGAATATAAGCTGTTGTTTCGCTATCTCAAATTATTTCAATTGATGGCGTATATTGAAGGCGATGCCGACCACGGATTTACAATTACGATTGATGGGCCGACGAGTTTATTTAATCCGAGTACGCGGTATGGTTTGGCGATCGCTAAACTTATCCCTGCCTTACTTCACGTTACCAAATGGAGTCTTTCAGCGACACTACAAGTTCGTGATTTTTATACAGAGACTTGGAAAAGTGGACGTTTCACACTTAATTCGGAATGCGGTTTGGTAACTCACTACCCACCAGGTAAGCCTTACGATAGCATGTTGGAAGCATCATTTGCTGATAAATGGGATGCACTCAAAACTGACTGGGTGTTAGAACGAGAAGTTGATTTAATTCCCATCCCCGGTAGCGTGATGATTCCTGATTTTCGCTTAGTCCACCCTGATGGACGCAGTTTTTTATTAGAAATCATCGGTTATTGGCGACCAGAATATTTACAAAAAAAGTTTGCCCAAGTGCGACGTGCTCAATGTCATAATTTGATTTTGGCAATTTCTGAACGTTTGAATTTAGATAAAGCGGGTGTCAAATTAAACGATGTTCCTGCAAGAATTGTTTGGTTTAAAGATAAATTGTTGCCGAAATCCGTGTTAGCAGTTATGGAATAATTAGCTCGTATGTCACAATTATCGGTAATTCGATTCTGCTAAGATCATATTTTCGGGGCGGATGGCGCTAGCTTCACTACACTCAGAGTGATCGCCCCTAATTTTTGGGGAATCTTACCTAACCATGAAAGGCTGGGGTTCTGCGTCAGGTACAAATTCCGAAAACTTGAGAATTGAGTATGCTGCTAACAGATTTGCGAACGATTTACGAACGTGACCCCGCAGCCCGTAATTGGCTGGAGGTCGTGTTTTGCTATCCCGGACTTCAAGCCTTACTATTCCATCGCATCGCCCACTGGCTTTATCAAAGGAAGATTCCGTTTATACCTCGCTTCATTTCCCAAATAAGTAGGTTTTTTACTGGCATTGAAATTCACCCAGGAGCAAAGATTGGGCGAGGTGTATTCATCGACCACGGTATGGGAGTGGTGATTGGTGAGACAGCAATAGTAGGTGATTATGCTCTGATTTATCAAGGTGTCACCCTCGGCGGAACCGGAAAAGAAAGCGGCAAACGCCATCCTACTTTAGGCAATAATGTAGTTGTGGGAGCAGGTGCGAAGGTATTGGGCAATATTCACATTGGAAATAATGTCCGCATAGGCGCAGGTTCGGTAGTGCTGCGCGATGTACCTAGCGATACTACCGTAGTCGGAATTCCCGGACGCATCACTCGTCAGGATAAAGTAAAAGGAGATGTTTTGGCTCACAATCAACTGCGAGATGTAGAAGCTGAGGCAATTCGAGCTTTATTTGAACGTCTGAAGGAACTAGAAGAACAAGTCTCTCAGTTAGAAGGTAATTTACATCTGTCTGTCAACCGAGTTAGCAAAGGAACTAGATGCAATGGGGATTCGGTAATTGAAGATTTCCTAGATGGATCTGGAATTTAGGTAGATCGACACGAATAAAGTTAACTCGTGAGGGTTGTCATTTGTCATTTGTCATTCGTCATTGGGTAGGGGCAAAGCATTTGTACTAGTACATTCAGTTTTGATGTCAAGATATATATACAAATGCTTTGCCTTTATAGATATTTTTACTTAGTACAAGAGCATTGCACACACAACAGGATGATGTCGCCCAAGTGCTGTCATTCCTAAAATAAGTAGGACGAGCAACATCAGCATTATGTCGTCCAAATTGCGATCGCGTTTAAACAATCGAACCTGGATTGGAGTCGCTTTATCTTTCTATGCTTTTATTGCAATTGGCATCGCTGAGGGAGGTTTGGGTGTTTTAATCCCCTCGATTCAGGCAACATTCAATCTGACTTCTGCAACCATTACCTTACTTTTTCTCAGCCAAGTTTCTGGCTATGTATTTGCTGCACTGACTAGCAGTCTGATCGGTAGCCGGATTGGGTTGGCGCGAATGTTATTGCTGGCGTCTTTTTGCCTCACTTGCGCCCTCATTACTTACGCTCTTTCTCCCTACTGGTTATTAATGGTTGCAGCAGGTACATTCCTCGGTTTGGGAATAGGCTTGATTGATGCTGGTATTAATACTTACATTGCCAACCATCAAGGTAATGCCGACTTAATGGGTTTACTGCACGCTTTTTACGGCATTGGTGCATTGCTAGGGCCTGCTGTTGCTACAACCCTGCTAACAATGAACGTAAATTGGCGAGGTGTTTATTTGGCGATCGCTACCATTGTTGGTTTGACAGTGCTGGGGATGCTCTGGGCAGTTGTGTATAACTACAGACCACTTACCAAGCGGACTAGTATTATGGACACAAGTGCTACAGCAAACCTACGTATAGCCTTGAGAACACCTGCAGTATTGATCGCAGGATTGTTATTGCTAGTGTACGTAGGGGTAGAGGCTTCAGTCGGTAATTGGGCTTACAGCGTCCAGACACTGAGTCGAGGGACGCCGGAAATACTTGCAGGTTACAGCGTCAGCGCCTATTGGCTGGGACTAACTTTGGGACGTTTAGCTACGGGGCGTGTGGTCAAGTATCTCGGTGCCATCCGTACTTTAGATAGTGCTTTGCTGTTACTAGGGGTAGGTTTAATCGCTTGGTGGTTGCTACCCAGGCAATTACTGAGTTTACCAATAATTGGCTTTGCTTTAGCTCCCATTTTCCCACTAACAATTTGGTTAATGCCGCAACGCATACCTACTGCAATTGTGCCAGCGGGAATTGGTTTTATGACCAGCGTTGCTAGTTTGGGGGCTGCGGGAATTCCCGCCGGGGTTGGTGCTGTTGCTGCCCGTGCTGGTTTGGGAATTATTCCAGTTTTGATGATTCCTTTAGTAGCGATCATGGTGGTTTTGCACCGTTGGTTGGTAGAGCGATCGCCGCCACTAAACAGGAGTTGACAAAACTTTTCTAGAAGTCGCCATCCTTCACATAAGGATAACACCACAGAGTCACTTGCAGGACTACCGACTTAAACCAGGCTTGATACATCTTATCTACCTCGTCAGGACTGTGACCTTTCTTGGCAAGGAAGGGCTTAATTGTCGCTGTCATTGGGTAGATGAAGGCGACCAGGTAGCGGAAATTAATGATTGGCACAGATTGAACTTGATCGGTTTGGTTCTTCTTTGTTCGATGATGACGCAAACCGATCTCAAACTGATAATTTAGCCAATCTTGATCGTATGGACGGTTGCAGGTATCCAGAATCCACTGCTCAAAACGCTTGCGAACAGCAGCTAAATATTCAGTGTTGGGATGGCGCTGACCATTGACACTAGTGAAGTAATAGAGCAGATGCTCATGAGAGCCTACAAAGTTATACCACACATCCAATATGTCACTGGTTTGGTCGGCCAAAACTTCACCTGCCTGACGCAGATACTTTTCATCCTCCTCAGTAAATAGAACTGTTTGTTTGAGGAGTTGCAGATCCTCCATGCTGATAGGAGCAGTAGCAACAGCTGGGGTCTTGAAAGTATATCCAGGGATACTCTCTTGTTGCGTGCTGTGCATTGTCATGACCTCCATGAACAGTTGATTGAGTTAAAATTAAGCAGAAACGAAGTACAACATTGCACCAATTCGTAACGAAATTAAATTTAGAAAAACTCTGCGCCCCTCTGCGTTTAAAAAATTACGCAAAGCTTGTTAAGCTTAGCTCACAAGCGGACTGTTCCATCAGGCATTGTTACCCAACTCAGGTCTACGTGATTCATCTTGACTTGACCCAGCTTTGCCTCAGCTAAGTCTGCACCGCGCAAGATTGCTGAATCCAGATCTACATCTGTGAGAATTGCCCGGCGCAGGTATGCTCCACTCAGGTTTGCACCATCCAAGCGTGCCCAACTTAGATCTGCCTCAGTTAAGTTTGCCTTAGTCAGTTCTGCCTGTTCCAAGTTTGCCCCGCGCAGACCAGTCAAAATCAATTTCGCTTCAATTAAATTTGCTTTGTGCAAATTTACTCCAGTTAGATTCGCTCCACTCAAATTTACCCGACTGAGGTTTGCTTCACTCAAGTTGGCACCCTCCAGATTTGCCCGACTTAAGTCTGCCCCTGTGAGGTTTGCTTTAGTCAGTTCTACAAACTCCAGATTTGCTCCGCGCAAGTCTGCCAGAATCAGTTTTGTCTCAATCAGAGTTGCCCTATTAAGGTTTGCCTCGGTTAGATTTGTCTCACTCAAGTTTGCTTTGCTCAGCTTTGCTCCCCTTAAGTTTGCTCGACTTAAGTTTCCCCCACTAATATTCGCTTCATCCAGATTTGCCCTACTCAGGTCAGCCTGACACAAAATCGCTTTCTTTAAAGCAGCTCTCCACAAAATAACCCCATTTAGATCTGCATTGGTTAGGTTTGCCTCATATAAGTCTGCCCCAATCAAATGCGCTCCATTTAGACGTGTTCCATTTAGGTTAGCTTGCTTCAGAACTACTCCATTTAGATCTGCCCCGACTAGGTTTGTTCCACTTAGGTCTACTTCACACAAGATTGCCTTTTTCAGAACTATCCCACTTAGATCTACTTCCCGCAGGTATGCTCCACTTAGATCTGCGGTATGAAAATCTCTTTCTCCTACTGCATAACGCCTCAGGAGATCTTCGGCGTTCATATGATTTGCCTCTCAACGTTACCTCTGGGCTTGTAGACTTCCACCCCAGATCGGCTATTTCCTACCCTAGCTCACAGCTTTCCGGCACGCCCACCTGCACTTGTTCATTGACTACTCGCACAGGATAGGTACGTAGGGGGGAAACCTGCTCACGTAGTTTGGGGAGAGCATTTAGCGGGTAGATACGTTTGGGGTAGAGATTTTCCCCTGTACGGATATCATACTGAAAATGATGCCAAGGGCAATCCACTACTCCTTGCCAGACCTTACCTCCCGCTAGTGGCAAGTTCTGGTGTCCGCACAGACCCTGTAAGGCGTAGAACTCTCCTTGGTCATTCACAAGCAGAATCAAGCATGACCCCACCTCTACCATCAGTGTATGTCCTGGTGGAAGCTCCTCAACCCTTGCCACTGTTACATAGCACACAACTTCTTACTCCAACATAACTGCTTCCTCATGCCAAGTGTCTTTCTGAGAGGAAGAGGACAAGGAGAGGGGGAAATGGGGGCTATGAGGAAGTGGGAGAAGAGCGGTGACGTGGAGAGTGTTTGAGCTAAATTCTCCGTGTCCCTGTGTCTCCGTGTTATCTTGTCTCCTTGTCCAAACTTTGTTTGTACGAATGTTAGCTACATGGTATCACTTGCCGTTATGTCCGTTAGGCACTACCAAGAAGCGGGAGGTGTAGGGTGATTCACCTGGCGCAGACCGACGGAAGTGCCCAGAGGGGCCTTCACCTAGAAACTCGCTAAACCAAGCTTCGTGCTCTATCTCTTCATTCAGGATAGCTAGGGACAGTTCATAGGTACGATGGTCTTTGCCGAAGGTCATGTTGCAGATGTCGGTATAAACCCGGATCGCACAGCGCTCAGCTTCTACCAATACCTGTAGCATTGGTCTAATATCACCTTGTTCGACTCCCTGCTTAACCTCTGAGACTGCTTCCTTTGCCTCCTCAGTTCCGCCACCGGTAAAGCCAACTCGCGCAGAGGAAGTTTCACTGCCACGACCACGTTCTGGCAGGTAAGCATCAGGACAAGCAGCTACATTAGAGAAGTCACGGATATCTCGCGGCAACTCGCCCCCTAACTCGTAGATACGCGGAACTAAAGCCTCGAAGTGATTGCGGTCTTCTAGTCGAGCATCCTCAATAATTTCCTTCAATCCCTCACCTTCAAAGCCAATAGCATTGGCTCGCAGGATTGTGTAATAGTAGTACGTTGTAAACTCTGCTGCTGCTGCCCGGACTAGCTTTTCCACGAGTTCCTTCACATCTATCCCGGCCTGCTCCACCATCTGCATTGCAACTTTAGCCATGGTGGACCTCCTTATTTTTTCAAAGTCCGTTTTTAAACGAAATTAATTAAACTGCTGACGCGGTGAATATCATTTCCGTAACCCCTCTCCACACACTGTTGTCCTCAGAGTGGCAAACTCCAGGTTACATAGAAAAACTATATGCTCTGGTTGTGCAACATCAGGTAAATCACTTTCTCCAAAATGTCGCCTACTTCAATTTTGTAAGAATCAAGTGCAAAGTATCATCAGTGTTTATAATTATTCATAGTCGATATGAGTATGGCTTTAATTTCAATCTGTTACATTACAACATAAACTCATACCAGATACGCATTGTGGGCTGATTTTGTGTAACATATAACTATCCCTGGAAAATTACTCTAGGAGCTTAATCCTATGGCTCCTCAACCTAAATCATACGAGGATGCTCTAGAGTTTTGCCGTGAACGGGGAATGCGCTTAAGCAAGCAACGCCAGTTCATCCTTAAACTACTGTGGGATACTAATGAGCATCTAACTGCGGGCACTATTTACCATCGCCTGCGTCAACAAGGCAAGAAAATTGGTTATACATCGGTTTATCAAAATTTAGATATATTGGTCAAGGCTGGGGCAATTGAGCGCATTGAAAAGGCAGAAGGTTGTCTTTACAGCCATCCCACCCTTTGCCACTCCCATGTGCACTGTGTGGATACTGGACAAGTCATTGATGTGATGGTAACGCTTCCTCAAGAGGTTATTGCTGCTGTAGAAGCGCAGGTTGGTCTTAAGGTCAGCGACTATCGGATTGAATTTTTTGCACATAAGCCCCAAAAAAGTATTTAAATACTAGTGGTCTATCGCATTAATTTTGCTGGGTTCTGTCTTCTACGAGTTGAAATATAAGCAATTTAATAATAGATACAGCCACAGGCTGAATAATTCTCTAGTATACGTACCCCTGTGGTTTAGTACAGAGAATTAACAAAATTTAACCCTCGAAGCTGCAAGGTTCATCTGAATCTAAATTCAAAAATGTACTAATTGTATAAGTTTTGCGGCTGAGTTTACATTTCAGTTGTTTAACCTCCTGTTCTCGTTTATTTACGTCTGATTGCAGCCATATGATTTCAGATTCTGATTTTTCTAGTTCCTTCTGTAATTGTTCTACCTGACTACTTAGTCTCCGGTATTCCTCTGCTTTTGGGACGAAT